>CBDUWG010000119.1:0-6240 GCA_965370845.1 uncultured bacterium | reverse complement strand
GGTCTCCGGGCAACGGGGCCGACTACATCATCATCGTGCATTCCGATTTCTACGAGAGCGTTCTGCCCCTGGCCGCCCATCGCCAGTCGGAAGGGCTGCGAGTGAAAGTGGTCCTGGTCCAGGACATCTACGATGAGTTCAACGACGGCGTGCTCAGCCCCGAGGCCATTCGGGATTTTCTCAAGTACGCTTATGAGAACTGGTCAACGCCCGCTCCCGTTTACCTGCTTCTGGTGGGCGACACTTCCTGGGGATATGATAAGCCCATCTCTCACCAGTCATACTGGCGGGAGCCGTGTTTTGTGCCCACTCTGATGGCTTGGACCTCTGCCTGGGGTGTCTCGGCCGCCGATAACCGTCTGGTGTGTTTGGTGGGCGATGATAGATTTCCCGACATGGCCATCGGGCGCTTTCCAGTGGGCACAAAGGCAGAGGCGGACTTGATGGTGAACAAGATCCTGCAGTATGAGACCAACCCCCAAATCGGTCCCTGGAGAAAACGGGTGCATCTGCTGGCCGGTGAAGGGACCGTTTTCGAGCGGGCCCAGGTAGAGCTGGACAGTGGCTATATTCCGCCCTGCTATGAGGTCCCGCGCATTAATACGCGTTCAAGTTCAATTCATTACGGCACTACACAGGATCTCTTGAGCCAGTGGGATGAGGGTGTCATCCTGGCTTCCTTCACCGGGCATGGAGGAGGAAGCGTTTGGTTCGACGCTAATTTCTTCTTGCTGGAGCATGTGGCCCTGCTGAACAACGGGCAGAGGCTGCCGGTGGTGTTCAGCCTAACCTGTTTCGTGGGCTATTTTGATAATCCCTGGTACAGCTCTCTGGGCGAGGAGATCCTGAGGGCCGAGGGAAAGGGGGCCGTGGCCCATTTTGGCTCCTCGGGTGTGGCCTGGGCAAACGAAGATAATTTGCTGGGTCAGAACTTGTTTCGGGCTATCTTCCAGGATGGGGAGCGGGCCATCGGGATCGTTACCACCCAGGGCAAGCTGGGACTGCGGCACATTTCCAGCGAGTTGATAGATGTCTTTAATCTGCTGGGCGATCCGGCCATGAAGATTGGGCTTCCGCAGCATGAGCTCTCCCTGGAGCTGGCCGAAAGCTCCCTGCCCATGGGAGAAACCATCTCGGTTCAGGGAACCATCCCGGGCAATCCGGATGGGACGGTGGAGGTGGCCTTCTGCGACAATGACACCAGCGGGTGGTTGGTCGATACGACCGGCATTTCGCTGGTGGACAAGGGTTTTGCGCCCAGAAATCCAGTGGCTCAGCAGGAAATCTCGGTGACTAATGGCCAGTTCAGCCGGCAACTCACTCCTCCGGACACCATTCCCGAATACCCATTCTATGAGCCCTCTGCCGGTAAAAAGTCGGTTAGCGCATATTTCTGGAACCAGGAGACAGACGCTATCGGCTGGGCACCCTTGTATCTGGAAGTTCCCTGTTTGAGCAATATCCGCTATGAGCCGGAGAAACCCATGGCATGGGAGGAGATTTACGTTTTCGCCGATGTAGATCTGGGCGCAGGGGTTGATCTCGACGGGCCGGACAGCGTGATGTGCCTCTGGTCGTTGCGCGGTGACATGCAATTCGTCAATTACCTGATCATGTCCACCGAAGATGGCCACACGTATAAGACGGACGGGTCCATCAGTGCCCAGGGTGGTGCGTACGTGTACTACCGTATTCAGGTGAAGTATGGTGGAGAGGGAGGAGCTCCTTCGTCACAAAGCTACCTGAGTGGAAAGAGATCCTTTCAAGTTAACCGGATTCCCAATCTCTGGGTGGCCAGGAAAGACATCTCTTTCTCCGTGAAGAACGATGAACTCTGGGTCAACTGCTGGGTGCACAACAAAGGTGTGATAGATCTGGACTCGGTGAAAGTGCGGTTCTATGATGACAGTCCCGATTCGAATAAGCCCATCGGGTCCGATCAGCTGATCCCGGTGGTGCCGGTGGGGGATTCTGCCATGGCGGAGGTGTCCTGGGAAGGGCCCGGAGAGCCGCACGATATTTATGTGTGGGTGGATCCAGAGATGGAACTGGAGGAGGCTCCCACTTATGACAACAAGGCCCACCGGTATTTTTCCAATATCTTTCTGGTCACCCCCCAGCATGGAACCACCGTGCGGGGGAGCAACGCCAGCGTTTCGCACACCCATGGAAACGTAGCCTGCCAAATTCCAGCAGGTGCCCTGAGCAGCAGTTCTTTGCTGTTCATGAACCATCAAGCTCCCGATTCGATCTATTATGCTCAGAAATATGACCCAGCTCTCTTAAACCAGCCCAACCTGTCCTTCTCCGCTCTGAAAGACAGTAGCTGCAATCTATACTCTATGGCCTATGAGGATAGCACCCTGATCCTGAGCTCTCCGGCGACCATCGCCTTCTGGTATCACTTTCAGGATAGTCTCACACGACTGGCCGTTCAGGAGAACAACCTGAAAATCTGCTGTCTGTCGGAGGAGATTGGCAAATGGATTTTATTGTCCGATCAAGAGGTGGTGGATTCGGTAATGGTCCAGGCCTATGTGGACCATCTTGGTCTGTTTGGCCTCTTTATCCTCGACGACCAGAAACCGCCCACGGTGCGGATCAATGTGGAGGGTCAGTCTTTTGCCAACGGCGATTATATTTCCGCCAATCCCATCATCTCTGCGACCATCGAGGACGAGAACGGCATTGATATCTACAACTACCCCATCGAGCTCACCCTGAACGGTAATCCTGTGGTCAGTTCCAATTTCTCCAGCGCCTACTCACCTCAAACCAGCAATCTCTGTCTGTTGACCTACGCGCCCCAGCTGAGCGTGGGTCCGTACACCAGGGCGATAAAGGCTTATGATTGTTTTGGAAATTCGGAAGTGGATTCCATATTCTTCAACGTCACTGCAGGTTTTCAAGTTCCCTTTGTGGCCACTCATCCCAATCCCTTTCAGACGGAGATGGTATTTGCCTATGTGGTGGCTGCGGATTCGCCGGCAGAACAGGTGACCATCAAGATATACACCATTCGGGGGAGATTGATCAGGACCTTCCAGAATCACAATGTGGGTCCCGGCTATGTAGAAGTTGTCTGGGATGGCCGGGACAGCGAAGGTGAAAGAGTGGCCAATGGGGTCTACTACTACAAACTGAAGGTAGTGCGCAGCGACGGGAAGGAGATCTCACCTATCCTGGGCAAAATAGCTAAATTGGAATAAGAAAGGGGCTCAGGGAATCATTTTTCCCTGTGCCGAAGAGGAAAAGGATGAGATGAACACTGAATCTTCAACGGAGAGTTAACTATGACCAGAAGTTGGATGGCCTTGAGCGCGGTAATTCTGCTGTTTTTCTTGGTTTTTCCCCCGGGAGTGCAGGCCGGCAAATATGCCGCAGAGTTTCTCTCGGAGGGTGTGGGTGCTCGAGCTCTGGCCATGGGAGGAGCCTTTGTGGCCGTGGCTGACGACGCCACCGCTAACTACTGGAATCCTGCCGGCCTTTCCTTCCTGAGCGGTCCAGAACTGAGCGTAACTCACGTGACCATGTTCGATGAACTGGCCAACTATGATGCTCTGGCCCTGGCAGTGCCCGTGGGGCGGGGGTTCGGTCTGGGAATAAGCTGGATCCGCCTGGGCGTTGCTGACATTCCCAGATATAGGGAGTTGTTGGGAACGAGCTCGGAGCGCACCGGCCAGGCCCATCCCGAATGGCGGTCGACTGGCCAGGCGGATGGCTATTTCAGCGACGCGGAACAGGCCTACATCTTTTCCTTTGGGAAAAGATTTGATTTCGATTTCTACATGGGCGGAGGTCTTACTCCACTTGTGTTTCCCGTGGAGTTCTCCATTGGAGCCAGTGGTAAGTATCTCTCTCACTCCCTGGATGATAAAACGGGTACAGGCCAGGGGATTGATCTGGGTACCCTGTTGCGAGTCAGCCTGGCATCTCGAGATGAGGGAGCTTCAGTTCGCCTCATCTCCCTGGGTTTTCAGCTTCAAAATCTGGGCACCAAGCTGACCTGGGATACGGAGAGCGAATACCAGGACGAAGTGGCCAAGAACTATCGCTTTGGGTTGGCATTCACTCAGGGAGTCAGTGCTCTCTCCAGCGTCATCATCCTGGCTGGCGAGTTGGACAACCGTTACGATCAGGAATTTCACTATGGTGGAGAGTATTCGTTTAAAGAGATGATCTTTCTGAGGGGAGGGGTGGATGCCGGCGATTTTACCGCTGGTGCCGGGCTGAAATTGTACATGGTCAAAGTGGATTACGCTTTTGTGGGCTATGAATTGGGCAACACCCATCGATTGAGTGCCGCTGTGAATTTTTAGTGGACCACTGGCCAGAGTCCTTGCCGGTTCAGCAGGTGGGAAGACGTGTCTTGCAAATTGCGAGAGTCGTTGCAAATTTCTGTTGACACAGATTTTCCTCTATATAGGAATAAGACGTTTCTTTTTATGGTGTGCGTGTTTCCTGATTCCAATTGGCATAGCTTACTCCTGCGAAGCACCTTTCCAGCAATTATCAGAAACACGGCATGCATTTTGCTCAAAGAGGACATGCCCTTACATCTTGGTTAGTTACAGTTTTAAAGTTGTTTCTGTCCACGACGATTACCTCTGGGTTTGGTTGGCCGAGGAGGTTTCTATGTTTGTTCAACGGGTGCTCATAACTGGCGGTGCAGGTTTTATCGGATCACATCTAGCCGAACGGCTCCTGAACGAGGGGGTTTCCGTCCTCTGTCTGGACAATTTCGATGATTACTATGACCCTCGGATCAAACGGGAAAATATCGTTGATGCCCTGAAACATCCGAACTATCGGCTCATCGAGGGAGATATCAGGGATCAGGATCTCCTGTCGCACTTGATGGCCCAGGAACCGGTGGGAGCGATCGTTCATCTCGCGGCTCGAGCAGGAGTGAGGCCATCGCTTCAGCAGCCCGGCCTATACGAGCAGGTGAACATCCAGGGAACCCTGAGTGTGCTGGAGATGGCCCATCGATATGGGGTGCCCAAGATTCTATTCAGCTCTTCTTCTTCGGTGTACGGAAGCAGTAATTCTCATCCTTCGACAGAAACGGACCGGGTGGATAATCCCCAATCGGTTTACGCGGTCACCAAGAGAACCGGCGAGCTATTGGCCAATACATATCATCAACTGTACGGAATGTCGGTGGGATGTTTGCGGCTGTTCACGGTCTATGGTCCTCGCCAAAGGCCGGAGATGGCCATCCACAAATTTACCCGCTTGATCTGGAAAGAAGAGCAACTACCTGTTTTTGGAGACGGCAGCTCCGAGCGCGATTACACTTATATCGACGACATTATCGATGGTCTGGTAGCTGCTCTGAAGTCTGATTTTGGTTTTGAGATCATCAACTTAGGTGGTTCTCAACCCGTGTTCCTGCACCGGCTGATTACCCTTATCGAGGAAAGTCTCTCTCGTCAGGCGCATATTAAAAATCTTGCCGAGCAACCAGGGGATGTGAGGAGAACCTGCGCCGGCATCGAGAAGGCTCACCGGCTGCTTGGGTTCAGTCCCAAGGTGCCCATTGAGAAGGGTATTCCGCTGTTCGTTCAGTGGTTTCAAAGACGGCAGAATGCGTGAAGACCAACTCACAGGTTTTATAAGGAGGGAACGGCGCGTGATCGGCAGAGTGGCAAGATTCACCATCGTCTGGCTATTGGCCCTGTCCCTTGGTTGCCTATCCTGTGTGCGGTTACGTGGGCGTGCTCCTGTCCCGGAGACAGTATCCCCCGCAGGAGCATCAACCACCGGATTTGCCGGGGAGCCGGAGTCTATGCCGGAATACAGGTTTGGATACGGGGATATCATCGAGGTGAAGTTTTTCTACAACCCGACTTTCGACGAAACCTCGACCATCAGACCCGATGGCCGGATTACCCTTCCCCGGATGGGCGATGTTCTGGTGGTAGGCATGACCCCCGCCCAGTTGGATGAGCTGATTACCGAAAAGTACTCTGAGATAATCAGAGAGCCCGATATCACAGTCATCCTCCGCGAAATTGGGGAGCAGGTGGTCTACGTTTTGGGGGAGGTGAACCAGCCCGGGGGGTATCCACTAAATCCGTATGGAACCACTATTCTGGGCGCTGTCTCCTTGGCTGAAGGTTTTAAGAACACCGCCAAGCTCAGCAGCGTGATTTTGATTAAAAAAGATGTTATGGGGAACCCGGTGGCCAGCAGGTTAAATCTGACCCGGGCCGTGAGTGGTGAAAAAAGGGAAGA
>CBDUWG010000118.1:0-6242 GCA_965370845.1 uncultured bacterium | reverse complement strand
CCTTTTTCAGGGCCCTGTATTCGCAACCGGCGGCGACTCTGATGACATCGGTGTAACCAGGTGCCGCTTGGCCATCTATTTTGAAATTGCTCCATTTGGTGACCGCCACGTCAATTTGGCCCAAAAATTTGGAACTGGGATGACAGGCCAAACCGAAGCCAAAAGTCAGCGGATTGGTAAGCGTTCTTTTTACCGTGGTGGCGGATGAAAAAGAGGAGTATTGCGTCTCTATCTGTTTAACTTCATAGGCAGGGATGAAGATGGCGCCCACGGAGAACTGCCGGTTGATTTTCAGGGCCAGGCCTGCGCACAGCTGGCTGCCGCTGTTCTCGATGCCCGAGAGAACGCTGGTGTCGATGTAGTCGTCGTCTAAGAAATCGCCAGTCAGGCCCTGGTTTAATTTACCGAAAAGGTAACCGGCTCTGATTCCCACATACAGGGAGGGTCCAAATCTCCTGGCCAGGTTCACGGAAGCAAGGGTCGTGCTTCCGTAGCGGGTGATGGCTTTGGTGTATACCTTATCAAAGACTGTTGTTATCTGGTAAGCCTTGAACCTGTAATCGCTCTGTTGCCGAAGATCCAGGCTCATAGCAAACTGTTTACCCAAAGGGAGAGAAAGAGCGAAATTATCAATCCGCACAGTGGTCAGCACATTCTCCTGCTGGGCATCTTTCACATAGAGAGCCTCGGGCCGAGAAGAAACGGTGAGAGCCGTTACCTTCAGGCCGCCCATCAAAGCCGGGTTTACCAGGCTGCCGCTCAGCCCCCTGGTCAGAGCCAGGCCGGCTCCGCCCATGGATCGAAGGCGGGCATCGGCCGTATAGATCACTTCTCCCAGACCGTTGCCGGAAAAGATGGAGCCGGCCTCGGCCGCCGAGGCGACCAGCAGGGAGAAAAAGGTTAGCAGAACGGCCCTGTTGAGAGAGAGATGTTTCATGGAACCTGGCCTCCCCGGGTATGGCAGGTTAGTTTGCCCCTGGGAGGGATGGTATAAGTGACGGTGAGGGTGGGCAGGTGTGTGTTGTCAGCAGCCGATGTGGATGTGTAAAAGAGAGCCCGGGAGAGATCGCTATATTCTGAATAGATCTTGAGCATGATGCCGGCATTCAGGGTTCCGTCTGCCCAGCTTTGTGCCAGCGAGGCGACGTTTATTTCCATGAGGTTTATGTCAGAGTTCAGGCTGGCCGTGCCAGAATAGCTGGAGCTGAAAGTGAGCGTTTCCATTTCGGTCACCAGGTAAGCTCCCACGGTCATTCTGTCCAGCGGGGAGTTGAACTCGCTTATGGACAGGGACAGAATGGCGTGGTTGATAAACGCACTGTCGGGGATCGCGGAGGTATCAAAACGGATCCAGCTGCGGTGCACGACCCCGTCGCTCACGCACAGAAAATCCTCGGCCACCGGCTCCCCGGGCTGAGCTATGAAGGCATCCCTGTCGCTATCCACGCTGATGGTGGTATCAGAAGTGTCGCTGGTAGCGAAGGTTAACTCCAACTCCGGGTCGAAAGGCGTGTTGGTTGAGTAGAAATATTTCAGGCTGTCCCCCGCGGGATCAACGGCCTTGAGCAGAAGGCCGTTGTTGAGCTGACCTTCCAGCCAGCCTTCAACCAGCTCAAGCCCTGCCGCGGTGAAATCCAGCTCCATCTGGCTGCCCTTGATGATGGCGTATGATCCCTGGGCGATGGATTCAGTTTCGAAATCCCCGCCGGCTTCACCCCAGGGATACTGCCAGGTGACGGTCGAGTCGTTCCATCCTGTCTGCAACGCATGAGCTGAGATGAGGATTGAATCTTCGTTGGACTCGGAATAGGCGTTGAGAATCAATTTGGCACCGGTGAGGGATAATTCGAGGCTGTCGGGCAGATCCTCGAAGAGCAAAAGGCTTCTGGCCTCCTGTCCCTTCCAGGACCCAACCAGAAGATAGAATCCTTTCCCGGCGCCGGTGGAGATGGCGATGCAGCTATCGGCCAGGATTTCCCGGATAACCGCCTGGTGAACCTGCCAATGTCCTTCATGGTCCACCAGGTTGAATCCAACGGGGTTCATCTTTTTCTCGGAGCAGCCGGCAAATGCGGTCATCAGCCATGCTGCGCTGAGAAGAAGGACAAGTTTCCTCATCGGAGAAATACGCCTTTTTTGAGGTTTGTATAAGCAGAAGCCATCGTAGCAACGCTATCCGTCAACCCATTCTCTCTACCATGGCAGAGACAATCAGGTTCGAATATAACCTCGGCTGGCTCGGTTGTCAACAGAAAATCAAGCGACAGGCATAGTCCAAACGCCACCGCTGGCTTTCCCGGGCACACAGAGCTATAAGCGAAAGAAGCGTGTCGCCAGATGAGTTTTGGACTGCATTGGGCATACGGGAGAGGGACATGTTGCTAGATCCCCGACCCCCTATCCCCGATCCTGGATCCTTGATCCTGGAAACCTGAGACTCGAGACTCGATCCCCGATCCTTGATCCTATATCTTAAGATCTTGTTCCAGAATGTTGGACTCTCAACATTAAGGCTTTATGGATTCCGCTTTATGTCTTCTACAACCAAGTTTTTAACCAGGATCCAGCATCCAGGATCAGTCTTTCTTTTCTCAAGTCTCCGCCTTTAACCAGGATCGGTTCTATCTTTTCATCCAGAATCCAGTATCATATCGGGTTTAGAACTCTTTCATGGAGGATGAAAAAAAGCAGGATGAGGATGTCTCATCCTGCTCACCGTTCGTAAAATGGTATTGAGCCGATTAACCGGCCTGCTTCGCCCAGTGTTCCTCCTCAACCTTGCATTTGATGCATAAATTGGCAAAAGGCAAAGCCTTAAGCCTAGCCTCGGGAATGCGTTCACCGCAGCAGGCGCATACGCCGTAGCTGCCATCGATTAGCTTGCGCAAAGAATTGTTGAGATTGCGCAGGTTCTTTTTTTCGACATCAATCTTCTGCGTGATCGTTTCTCTTTCCCAGGCGTCATTGGTCACTTCGGCCCAATCCTTAGGATGGTTATGTTGCAGGGCATGGAAGTCCTTTTCCAGCCCGATGAGCTTGGTGAGGATACCACTTCGTTTTCTGAGGATCTGTCTGCCGAAGTATTTAATTTTTCTCTTGTCCATCTTTTTTTGTCCCTCTGTCACCCGCGGTACCGGTTTTGCTCGAATGTGCCGCTGCTTCGGCTTTAGCGGCACGTTTGTAGCCTTCACTACGGTAATCTGTGGTGTAAAAACCAGAACCTTTGAAGATTAAACCTCCTCCTCTTCCAAATAGTCTTTTGACCTTCTTTCCACAGTTCGGGCAACGCCTCACAGGCGCAGCGGTGATCGATTGAAACTTCTCAAATCGATGTCCGCAGGAGGTGCATTCATACTCGTAGGTCGGCATCTGTAGCTCCTTCGTCTCCATCTCCGTTGACAGACTCGGGGTTCCGGCAACGCTCTTTTTGCGGAACAGGTCAGCCTGGTTTTTCACCGTTGCTTTTGATGGTAGATGATCTGTGCCGTTTCTTGCGAGCGCTTTGGAAAGCCCGAATGCACCGGAGAAAAAAGTAATATATTTCTGAAAAAAAAGCAATAATTAGAAATACGTATTTTCAAGCAAAAAACTACGTATTTCTTGCCTGAAACGAATTCACCATGGCTGGTGGTTTGCTCGACTTGACCGGCCGCTCAAAATATCTCTGTTCGGTGTGCATGTCAAGGCTTTTTTGGTGGCATGCTCGGCAACAGGCTAACTGGTGGCCGCTCAATGAGCCAGATCTCCCTGGCGAGCGAACTCTTCCATCAATTTCGTTTGCCCTTCGCTGATATGTTTGGGAATGCTGACCGTGATCTTGACCAGCTGGTCACCCCGTTTTCCGTTGGAGCGCAGGCCCTTGCCTTTTAAACGCAAAACCGTTCCCGGCTGGGTTCCCGGGGGAATCTTCACCGCCACGTGGCCGTTGGTGGTTCGCACGCGAATGCGAGTGCCCAAGACTGCCTGGGCGATGTTGATGGTCACCTGGCAGAGAATGTCATGGCCTTTGCGGCGGAAGAAACGGTGTTCTCCCAAGCGCACAGTGAGGATGATGTCGCCGCCAGGACCGCCACCGGTTCCGGGAAGACCCTGGTTGCGCAGGCGAATTCTACGCCCATCTGAGATGCCCGCCGGCACCTTGACGGAAAAGCTCCGCGTCCTTTTGACCCGGCCAAGGCCAGCGCAGCTCCGGCAGGGTTGTGAGATAATGGTTCCACGACCATAGCATCGGGGGCATGGCCGGTTCACCGAGAAGCCACCCTGGACGAAGGAGATAAAACCCTGGCCATGACAGTTCGGACAGATCGAGGTTGAGGATCCAGGCTGAGCTCCTGTTCCGGAACAGGCGGGACAGACCTCTTCCCTGGGCACCTTGATGAGAGTTTTTCCCCCGGAGATGGCCAGGTCGAAGGGCACCTTGATCTCGAAGCGGAGATCCTCTCCTTTTTGAGGACCGTATTCAGACTGCCGTGTTGTTCCGCCCAGATCGAAGACCTCCCGGAAGATATCTCCCATGCCCCCGAATCCTCCCAGATCCTCGAAGGAAAAATTGCCCCCCGGGGGACGCTTGAAGCCCCGGGTGTGAAAGCCATTTTTCGTTCCATGGTCAAAGCCCGGAAACCCTCCGGGCCCGAACTTGCGCAGCTGATCATACTGCTCTCTTTTCTTGGGATCTCTGAGCACCTCGTAGGCATGAGAGATCTCTTTGAACTTCTCCTCTGCCGCTTTGTCCCCGGGATTGTGATCGGGATGATACTTTTTGGCCAGCTTCCGGTGAGCTTTTTTGATCTCTTCCGGGCTGGCTTTTTCCCCGACGCCCAGTATTTTATAGTAATCTTTATTGGCCATTGGATAAATAGCCTTTCAATTTTTTCTGTTGCAAAAGATTATCGATGCTCAAAGCGTAATATAAGAATAGCAATTAAGTAATTTATCGAACTTGTTCCTCTTGCGCAAAGCAGTCTTTAGTTCCTGTTCGAGGCCAGATCACTTTTGTAATGCAAATAAATCGTCAGAGAACACAGCTCGTTACCTCTACGTCTTGGAGACCGTCACCTTTGCCGGACGTAAAAGTTTGCCATTGAACAGATATCCTGTCTGCAGCACGTTGGTGACGCACTCACTCTGAACTGCCGGGGCCTCTTCCACCATGACCGCCTCATGAACGTGGGGATCAAAGGGTTGACCCTGGGCAGGAACGGTTGCCAGGCCCAGCGTCTGGAGGATGGACTTGAGGTTTTTATGCACCAGCTCGATGCCGGAGCGCAAAGCTTCACGGTCTACATCAGAGTGCTCCAGCGCCCGCTCCAGGTCGTCCAGGATGGGGAGCAGCTTTCCGCAGACATCCCCCTTGGCGCGATCCTCCAGCTCCTCTCGCTCCCGCTGTGCCCGTTTACGGTAGTTATCGAATTCCGCCTTTAACCTCTGCAGGTGTTCGATGTGCTCGTCGTATTTATCGTCGGCAGGTTTCTCCAACTGCTCTTCAGCCGGCACAGTTTCTTCCTGATCTTCTTCCATCAGCACTTCGATTTCTTCAGCCAAGGCTCATTCTCCTGTAGTTATAGCATTTAACGAAGGGGCTTCTCAACTCTGGAGGAGCCCCTTCGTCGCTTTTGCTGATGGTGTTATTCGACGACCTCAAAATCGGCGTCCACGGTTTTCTCATGGTCCTGACTGTCTTGGGGAGTGCCTGTCTGCTGAGCACCGCTTTGGGCGGAGCCAGCCTGAGGACCTTGCTGTGCCGATGCCTGCTGATACATGGTGGCCGCCGCCTTTTGCCAGATCTGGGTCAAGGCCTCGGTCGCCGATTTGATCTCATCGGCGTTGTCGCCCTTAAGCGCCTCTTTGACACGACCGGTGGCCGCCTCGACATTGGCTCGAGTGCCGGAGTCGATCTTATCGCCAAACTCCTGGAGGTTTTTTTCCGTTTCGTAGACCAGCCGGTCGGCGCTGTTTCTGGCGTCGATCTGCTCGCGTTTGTGTTTGTCCTCGCCGGCGTGGGCCTGAGCATCCTTGACCATTTTCTGGATCTCCTCCTCAGCCAGGCCGCTGGAGGCCTCTATGCGAATGCTCTGCTCCTTGCCAGTTGTCTTGTCCTTGGCAGAGACATTGAGGATGCCGTTGGCGTCGATGTCGAAGGAGACCTCAATCTGTGCCATTCCTCTGGGTGCCGGGGGGATGCCGGTCAGGTGAAAACGCCCGATGGTCTTGTTGTCAATGGCCCTCTCCCTCTCGCCCTGCAC
>CBDUWG010000117.1:0-6297 GCA_965370845.1 uncultured bacterium | reverse complement strand
TTCAAGTTGAGTGACATCCACCTGTAAGGAAAGGGCTGCTTTTCCCATGGTCTCGATATCTGCGGCGGTCTGAGCGGCGGCCTCTCCATCGATGTCCCAACATACCAGAGAGGCTCCTTCCCTGGCCATTTGCAGGGCTATAGCCCGGCCTATCCCCCGTCCGGCACCGGTGATCACAGCCACTTTGTCCTTGAGCTTCAAGCTGAACCCTCCATGGATTGAGGTTCAGAAGTGTCCTCTTCATACCGAGTCGATAAAGCCTCCAGCGCCTCCAGGCTACCCACACTCAGGCTTTCCACCTGGGGGGCAATGCGACGTATCAGACCACGAAGCACTTTTCCGGGTCCAATTTCCAGAAAGAGCTCTGTCCCCATCCCCACCATCTGCTCTACTGATTCAGACCACCTCACCGGACTGACCAGCTGTTGGACCAGCAGCTCCCTGATGTGTCCGGCTTTCTCCACCACCCGGGCGGTCACGTTGGCCACCACGGGAACCTGTGGTGGTTTGAACTCCACTTTCTCCAGAGCCGCGGCCAATTGCTCCCGGGCATCCGCCATCAAAGAGGAGTGAAAGGCCCCGCTGACCGGCAGGCTTACCGCTCGCTTGGCCCCGGCCTCTTTGGCCAGAACCATGGCTTTTTGCACACCCGGCACCTCACCGGAGATGACCAGTTGGACCGGAGAATTGTGATTTGCTAACTGCACCACACCGGCGAC
Organism: uncultured bacterium; assembly: GCA_965370845.1. Classification (GTDB taxonomy): domain Bacteria; phylum SM23-81; class SM23-81; order SM23-81; family SM23-81; genus DAOVRJ01. The sequence goes on along the minus strand of CBDUWG010000117.1, from coordinate 5,578 downwards.
GGCGGCATCATCACACAGTTGCCGGACCTGGTCCGCGCTCAGCCCGATGATGGCCGCCATAGTGCCTGGATGTCTCTGGCCGGCTTCCTTCATCAGGCGTCCCCGCAACTGTACCAGACGCAGGGCATCTTCATAGCAAAGAACGCCGGCGGCAACCAGGGCCGTATACTCCCCCAGGCTATGCCCGGCCACCACGAAGGGCGCCAACCCCCCTTTGCGAAGCAACAGGAACAGGGCCATGCTGTGGGCGAATATGGCCGGCTGGGTATTGTCCGTCTGGGTCAGCTCTTGCTGGGGGCCGTTAAAAGAGAGCTGCGCGATATCCATGCCCAGGATCTCGTTAGTGCGCGCATAGTGGGCCTTGACCTCGGGAAACCGATCCCATAGGTCCTCGCCCATGCCCACATATTGGGAGGCCTGTCCCGGAAAAACAAAGGCTATCTTCACGTCAGCCATCCTCAGAAAATCTCTACCAGCGAATCAAGACCGAACCCCAGGTGAACCCTCCTCCGAAAGCCACCAACAGCCAAATATCTCCCTTTTTGCCCAGGCCCTTCCTTCGGGCTTCATCCAGAGCCAGGGGGATGGAGGCAGCCGAGGTGTTGCCGTACCGGTCGATGTTGATATATACCCGCTCAATGGGCAGGTGAATGCGCTTGGCCGTGGCCCTGATGATCCTGATGTTGGCCTGGTGCGGGATCATCAAGTCGACGTCCTGGGAGGTCAGGCCGGCCTGCTGGAGAACCTTCAGAGCAGCATCGCCCATGGCTTTCACCGCTGCCTTGAACACCTCATTGCCAGACATCTTGATGGTATGCAGCCGTTTGTCCACCGTCTCATGGGACGCCGGCATCCGCGAACCTCCGGCAGGCATGTAGAGAAGACGCCACAGGCTCCCGTTGCCCCCCAGATAGGTCTCCAGCACCCCCCGGTCCTCCTGGGTGGGTCTCAGAATGACGGCGCCGGCGGCGTCGCCGAAGAGAACACACGTGCTTCTGTCCTGGTAATCGGTTATTTTCGTGAGAGTCTCGGCACCGATGACCAAAATGGTCCGGTATCGGCCCGAGCTGATGATGGCATCGCCTATAGACAGGCCGTATACAAACCCGGAGCAGGCAGCTACCAGATCCATGTGGGCGGCGTTTTTGGCTCCCAGAATATCCTGAAGAAGGCAGGCCGTGGAGGGGAAAACCATGTCCGGCGTGGCGGTGGCCACCATAATCAGATCTAGCTCCTCTGGCGAGATCTTGGCCTCCTCTAAGGCCCTCCGGGCGGCCAATGACGCCAGGTCGGAGGTGGCTGTCTGATCATCGGTGACGTGACGCTCGTGGATTCCGGAGCGGCTCACGATCCATTCGTCGCTGGTCTCCACCATCTTCTCAAGGTCCCGGTTGGTGAGAATTCCTTCCGGCACGGCCGAGCCGGTACCCACGATTTCAGACCTTTTTATTCCGCTCATTTTTTTATGCCACCATTTTCTTGAAGCTGTCGAAGAATGCCCGAGTTCACGTCCGCCTTGACCATCTGCTGGGCAACGGCGATGGCTTTTCTGATAGCCTTGGCGGAAGAGCCGCCATGGCAGATAATGCATACCCCATTGAGACCCAGAAGGGGGGCGCCGCCATACTCGGCATAATCCAGATCTCGCCGGAAAGCCAACAGAGCCGGCATCAACAGGTGGGCGCCCAGACGATAGCGAAGACGGGACATAACGTACCGCCTCAGCTGAGCCGTCAGCAGGCCATCGATGCTCTCAGTGAATTTCAACATCACATTGCCCACAAAACCCTCGCAAACAGCCACATCCACATTCCCCCGGAGAATATCCCGCCCCTCGATATTACCCACGAAGTTCAGGGAGCTATGCGAGAGCATCTGGTGAGCCATTACTGTGGCTTCATTCCCCTTGGAGCTCTCCTCCCCGATGCTCAGCAAACCTACTTTGGGTCGCCGGCGGCGCAGAATATGGCTGGCATACGTGGCCCCCATCACCCCAAACTGATAGAGGTGTACGGCCTTACAGCTAGCATTGGCTCCCACATCCAACACCACCACCGTGTCCCGTTCGGTGGGAAATAATGAGGCAATGGCCGGCCGGCTCACACCTTTCAGTCGTCCCAATTCAACGAGCGCCGCCGCCATCACCGCGCCCGTGTTCCCAGCGCTCACAAAAGCGTCGGCCTGTCCCCTCTTCAATAGATCGACGGCCACCATGATGGAGGAATCCCGCTTTTTACGCAGAGCGATAGCGGGCGCTTCGTCCATACCCACTACCTGCGACGCGTGAACTACGGAGATGGGCAGCTCCCGAGGCATGAAGCGGCTTTTCAATTCCTTCCTGATAACGGACTCCTGCCCTACCAGAAGAATCTCCGTGCCCTCCTGGACCAGACTGGCTGCTTGTACCACCCCCTCCACAATGGGATGGGGGGCTTTATCTCCACCCATGGCATCGATGGCAATTTTCATTTTATCTGCTCGGGATTATTTCTCCTTGGGAGCCATAACCTTGCGGCCGTTATAATACCCACAATGCGGGCAGGCCTGGTGAGGTGTCTTGGGCTGATGACAGTGCGGACACAAAGACAGGGGGGGAGAGGACAACTTCCAATGCGTCCTTCTTTTATCCCGTCTTGATTTGGAAACTTTTCTCTTGGGAAGGGCCACTTCACTCTCCTTTGGACTTGTTTGACAGCAACTTATGGAGACCCGACCAGCGGGCATCCTCGACCTTTACCTGACAACGGCAATTGCTCAGGTTCAGGTTTGTACCACACCGGGGACACAGCCCCAAGCAATCGACTCTGCAGAGGGGCTTGGGAGGAATGGCCAGCAGAATGACCTGGCGAATTTCCTCCGTGACATCCACCTCCTCGGCATCCTGGGGAATGATCTTTAACTCCGCGCCGGTGACATCCCAGGCTGACATCCCGGAGAAAACAAGCAGAAGGGTCATCTCCTCAGAAATCTTCACCTTCGCGGGTTCCAGGCAGCGACTGCATTCGGTCTCCATGGTGGTGCTTACCCGCGCCCGGCAGACAATCTGGTCGCCCACCTTCTGAAGGGTGAAGTGGACGCAGACCGGCTCTGTAAAGTGGAATTTCTGCTCAATAAAACCCAAGGAACCTGCCGGTTCCTCCTGAAACTGCTGATTGGTACCCTGGGAGAGACCTGTGACTCGAACACGCATTTAAGTTTCCCACAATATACCGATGAAAGCTCAAATGTCAAGTTTTTTCCTGAACCCCTTGTTGTCTAGAGAACCTTTGAAATCCTCAGCATCCCTTCTGTTCTCGCAGGTAAACATCGATGGCCCTGGCCGCTTCACGCCCGGCCCCCATGGCCAGGATGACGGTCGCCGCCCCGGTAACGATGTCGCCCCCGGCATAGACTCCTTCCCTGCTGGTCGCGCCAGTGGTAGGATCAGCAACGATGTACCCCCATTTATTTGTCTCCAGACCGGGTGTGGTGGAGGCCACCAGCGGATTGGCTCCCTGCCCTATGGCTACAATGACCTGATCAACATCCATGATGAACTCGGAACCTTTCACGGGAACAGGACGGCGACGCCCGGACTCATCCGGTTCCCCCAACTCCATCCGGATACACTCCATGCCGGTGACCCAGCCCTGATCATCGCCCAGGATACGCACGGGATTGTTCAGCAGCTTGAACTGGACACCCTCCTCCTCGGCGTTCTCGATCTCCTCCTGCCGGGCCGGCAGCTCCACCCGCGACCGGCGATAGACACAGAGAACTTCCTCAGATCCCAACCGAAGGGCGGTCCGGCAGGAATCCATGGCCACGTTTCCGCCACCTACTACGGCCACCTTTCGACCCACTTTAATGGGGGTATCGTATTCAGGAAACTTGTAGGCCTTCATCAGATTAGAGCGAGTAAGAAATTCGTTGGCCGAATAGACTCCATTGAGGTTCTCGCCGGGAATGTTCATGAAATACGGCAGCCCCGCTCCATTACCCAGATAAACCGCGTCGTACCCGCCGTCCATAAGCTCATCTATGGTCTGCAGATGGCCGATGACAAAACTTGTCTTCAGCTCTGCTCCCAGGCTCTTGACGAAACCCACCTCCCTCTGGACGATGGCCTTGGGAAGCCTGAATTCGGGAATGCCATATACCAAAACGCCGCCGGGCTCGTGCAGGGCTTCGAAAATAGTTACGCTGTGCCCCAGTTTGGCCAGATCGCCAGCCACGGTGAGTCCCGACGGTCCGGCCCCCACCACGGCCACCCTCTTGCCCGTGGCAGGCACCTCTTTCGGCGCTGGCACACACCCCTGCTGGGCCTCGTAATCGGCCACAAAGCGCTCCAGGCGCCCGATGGCCACCGGCGCGCCCTGTTTGGCCAGCACACAGAGTTTCTCGCACTGATCCTCCTGGGGACAAACCCGACCGCAGACAGCCGGCAGGCAGTTGGTCGCCTTGATAGTTTGAACAGCTTTGGCGAAGTCCCCCTCCTGTATCCAGCGAATGAAGCCGGGGATATCCACCTCCACCGGGCAGCCGGAGACACATCTGGGTTTCTTGCAGGTCAGACACCGGGCAGCCTCCTTTAGGGCCTGCTCCGGACTATATCCCAAGGCCACTTCAGAGAAGTTGTGCGCCCGCAACTTCGGATCCTGGCGAGGCATGGGCTCTCTTTTTAAGCTCAGTTTTTTCTTTTCAGCCATGATCTTCACCTGCTGATGAATTGCTGGCGGCTTGTCTCTTCAATCTCTCCCCGATCTCTTCCTCGAAGGCCTCCATGGCCCTCTTTTCCTCAGAAAGGTACATCCGCAGCCGGGCCACAAGCAGATCGAAATTCACCTGGTGACCGTCGAACTCCGGGCCATCCACGCAGGCGAATTTTGTCTTGCCACCCACATCTACCCGGCAAGCGCCACACATCCCGGTGGCATCCACCATGATGGAGTTCAGACTGACAACTGTGCGGATGCTGTGGCTTTTGGTCAGATCGCAAACGGCCTTCATCATGATGGCCGGCCCGATGGCCACCACCAGGTCCACTTGAAGGCCATCCTTGAGCAACCCGGCCAGCTCATCGGTCACAAAACCGTGATTCCCATAGGAGCCATCATCGGTGGTCACGTGAATCTCATCGCTCACCGCCCGATTTTCCTCCTCCAGGACCAGAAGACCCTTGGTCCGGGCACCGATGATGGAGATAACCCGGTTGCCGGCCGCCTTCATGGCCTTGGCGATGGGATAGACCACGGCATTGCCCACCCCACCACCAACGCAGACCACCGTCCCGAACTTCTCGATCTCCGTGGGCTTACCCAGAGGGCCCACCACATCCCACAACACGTCCCCCTCCTTTAACAACCCCAACTTTTTAGTGGTCATGCCCACTTCCTGAACCACCAGGGTGATGGTTCCCTCCTGGGGATCTGAGTCGGCGATGGTCAGGGGAACTCGCTCTCCCTTCTGGTCCAGGCGAACGACCACGAATTGACCTGCCTTTCGCTTTTTGGCAATCAGGGGTGATTTTATCTTGTACAGCTTGATCTCCGGCGAAAGCATCTTTTTCAGTACGATTTCATTCATAGCTTCATCTCTG
>CBDUWG010000116.1:0-6325 GCA_965370845.1 uncultured bacterium | reverse complement strand
TTCGCTGCGGATGACGCGGTCGTAAAAGCTGCGCTGCCAGATGCGTTTGCCTGGTGTATTAATGATTTGATTGATTTGCTTGGTGGAATGATATTTGAAATAACCAACCATATGACTGATGGTCGGCGAATGTAATTTCTGTAGGGGCGGGGTTACCCCGCCCCTACCTTTATTGATGAGATGGTGGTTTGTATCGGCAATGTGGATGATCCCATGGAGGTGGTTCGGCATGATAACAAATAAATCCAAATCAATATGTGAAAAATGCTCGGAAATTGAGAACCAGCATCTTAAGACAATCCTTCCGGATCGATTCAACCGCATCCGCCCTTTTGCGATCTTGCCAAACAGGCATGTCTTCCCCGGCGTGCAAATGGTCACATAATAATACCCATTTTGAGAATAATCGTAATGAGGCAAACGAATAGAACGCCGTTGATGTCGGTCAGGATGCATGTGCGCAACGTCCTTATGTAGAGGCGAGGAAACCTCGCCCCTACATTTTTATTGCCATTGCTACTGCCACTATTCTTTCACTGCTCACTGCCACCTGCCTCCTGCCTACTATCTTTTCACTGCCATTGCCATTGCCATTTTCTTTCCTACCCCAGCGGCGCCGGGGTGATCTCATCCGTCTCGGTGAACACGGTGTAGATCAGATAGCCCATGGCCACCGTCACCAACATCAATATCACTCCCAGCAGGGTCTGTCCCAGGATCAGCTTGCCGATGCCGATGAGGGCCGCGTACACGCCAATCACCGCGGCGATGTATCCCTTCAGGTTGCTCCAGCCCACACGGTCGTTCTCTGCGCCGGGTATCTGAGCCCGGATTCTCTTCCAGCCGATCCCGCCGGGACGGATGTGTTTGTAGAACTCGATCAGCTTCTCATCCTTTACCGGCCTGGTCAGGAAGGTGACGATAACCCATACGGTTACGGAGACAGGGATGATGTACAGGAGCGTTACCGGGAACTTGATGGAGGTGAAAAAGGTCAGATAGATGCTCATCAACACCGAGGTGGAGATGGCGGAGATCTCGCTCCAGGCGTTGATCCGCCACCAGTACCAGCGCAAGAGGTAGACCACTCCGATGCCGGCGTTCACCGAGGTGATGATGGTCCAGCCGAAATAGATGGAGCTCATCATCAGCGTTACCATCGCTCCGACGGCGGCGATGATGATGGTGGCCACGATGGCGGCCTTCACGTAATGTTTTTCCGAAGCATCTTTTTTCAGAAACCGGCGATAGAAATCATTGATCAGGTAGGAGGCGCCCCAGTTAAGCTGCGTGTCAATGGTGGACAGGAACGCGGCCATGAAGCCGGCCAGGGCCAGGCCCAACAGGCCGGCCGGCAGGAACTTCATCATGACCTTGACGTAACCCATCTCCGGGTCATCTATCTGGGGGAAGACCACTATGGCCACCAATCCCACCACGATCCACGGCCAGGTGCGCATACAGTAGTGGGCGACGTTACCCCACAGGAATCCCAGGCGAGCGTGTTTTTCATCTTTCGCCGACAGCATCCGCTGGGCGAAATAGGATCCGCCATCGGTGTTGCCGCTGGTCCACCATTGAAGGCCCACGTAGATGAAGAAGAATCCTATGGGCAACAGAGCCGAGTGCCAGGGAACAATGGTGGTGATATCCTTGGCCTTCTCGACGCCCACCACGGCACTCAGCTGGGCCAGAACATTCCCCATGCCGCCGCACTTGTTGACCGCGATGACGGCCAACAATATGGATGTGAACATGGCCGTGCAGAACTCGATGAGGTCGGTGACCACCACCCCCCACAGGCCGGATAGCGACGTGTAGACGACGGCCACCACAAAACAAAAGGCCACCGACTGCCACTTGGGCAATCCCAGCACACCACCCATTATCTTGGCCATGGCCAGCATGACCCAGCCCATGACGATGGTGTTGTAGACCAGCGGAAAGTACAGCGCCCGGAAACCCCGCAGGATGCTGGCCGGCCTGTCGGCATAGCGCAACTCGGCGAATTCCGTGTCGGTGACCACCTTCGATCTGCGCCACAGCCGGGAATAGAAAAAGACGCCCAGCATACCCGCCAGGGCACCATTCCACCAGTACCAGTTGCCGGCAATACCCTTGGTCCTGATCAGCCCACTGATCGCCAGGGGCGTGTCCGCGGCGAAGGTTGTGGCCACGATGGAGGTGCCCAGGAGCCACCAGGGCAGTTTGCGTCCGGCGACGAAATAGCTCTCCATATTCTTCTGCGCACGTTTAGAGAGGTAGACACCCAGTGCTATGACCAGGACCACGTAGCCGAAAATGATGGCCCAGTCTATGGTGGCAAGAGCGTTCATATATGAGCCTCCCGTTGTTAAAGGGATTGATGGATGTTATAGGCTTTGTTTGCCAAATTATTAGATTGCTATTAGAGGAAGGATTCAAGGGGTCGAGGATTCAAGTGCCACCCCACCCCTTTTTCTTAGAGCATTGATTCTTTCTTTCTGTTTTCCCTTGAACCCTAGAATCCTAGAACCCTTTTCTTTCACACCTTCGCCCCATGCCTCCGGGCGCTGCAATGGACTCGTTTACGAACGGGCTCGGTGGCAAATCTTAGCAGAAGACCGATAATTGCCTTCATAAGCAGAGTATTATCACTGCCATAATTGACCCACAGCCTGGGAAACCAGTCCAGATTATGATCCCAACAGGCGGCCAGCAGCTCATAGTGCTTGGCGGTCAGATCTTTCTTCAGAAATGGGGTGGCATATTCCAGGCGCGTCGTCTCCATGGGAGTGAACAGCAGGGGAACGATGATGCTCTGATATGGGTACAGGGATTTCACCAGCTCTATGGTCTGCTGAACATCTTCCTGATCTTCTCCGGGAAGGCCCATGATGATGGTGGAGCAGCAAACTATGTGGTTTTCGTGCAGAAGCTCAAAGGCACCCTTCACCACCCGTGGCCACTCTTCCGGCTTAAAGGGGTGAGCTTTGCCTTTCATGTGGCGTCTGATCAGCTTCGGACTCGCCGACTCAATACCCACCTGGAAGGCTTTGGTCGTGTGTTCTTCAGTTCCCAACTCCAAAACACGGGAAATTCTCTCTATTGTTTGCGGCGAGCTCATAGCCGACGACAAAGAGGCATGACTGGCCGTGACCCATTTTACCCCGGGAACGTGATACGCTCTGTCGAACAGCTCCACCACCGCGTCGGAATTGACCTTCAGGCCGTCCGATTGGTAGAGGAGGATATCCTCGCCGTGCAGAATGACCCCGTTCTCACCGGTTTGGACATTGACCTGAATTTCGTGGAGTATATTTTCCAAGGGCCGCGAGCGAACCTTTTTCACCGAGGGTATACAGAAGGCACAGCTGCGGGCACAGCCACGGGTGGCCTCGATGAGACCGCTGATGGTCCCGCCGGTGATATCGGCGATATCCTCGTCGCCCACGGTCTCGCCCTCGACCACCTCGGGCAAGGGTGCATCGCCATTGCTCAGCACTTGCTGAAACAACCTGGGAGCTGTTACCTCCCCCTCTCCCACAACGACGCAATCGATACTCAGCTCTCTCCTCTTTTCCGGATGAATGGCCAATTGCCAAGCCCCGGGGCCGCCTAAAAAGACCGTCGGATTATGCTTTTTAACCGATCTGTCCTGCAGCAATTCCCGTAATTTTATGGCCATGCGGCCCTCACCACCCCACAGCTCTGTGAAGGTAGAGGTGGCCGGCCCGATGCCCAGGGGATCGTTGGAGCTGACGGACAGGATCTTGGTCTCAGCGGTGATGACTTTGGCCAGATGATCTGGGTGAGCTACGATGACCTCGTCCCGTTTGAATCCTTTGGCCAGCAGCGCCGCCTCGACCTTACGCATTCCGTAGTTGGCGAAGAGCAGTTTTCCCTCTTTATCCGCTGGACCACTGGGACAGAACACTGGATAGTAGAACCAATCGGGCAGAGTCCCCTGGGGCAGACAGGCGCTGAACCCGAAAAACAGGTTGCCGTGATACACGCTGGCCATGGTGCGGTCACAGGTGAGGACAACTTTACAGGGCATGATGGAGCTCCATTTACAGTGTACAGTTTTCAGAGTACAGCTTGTACGGTCATGGATCGAAGCTCGAAGCCCGATGCTGGGTTGACGTTGTCGAGGCTCGTAACGAAGCTCGATGCTCGTGATGTAATGCAGGATGCGAAGCGAATAGAATGTGGCTGTGAAGAGTACAACAATCCTGGGAAGCGACCGTGGCAGAGCACAGCTCACTCGGGGTAGCCTCAAATTGCTCACTCTTTATTCTCGATCACAGGCAATTGACTATACATTTCGGCCAACTGGCCTCCGGTCACAACGGTCACTCCCGGGTTGGAGGTGGCCTTCTTCACAAAATCTTCAAAGGCCACCATTCTCCCGGTTTCCATGCCCAACACCCAGGGATGGAAACCGATGGCAAAGCAGCTTCCAGCATACTGGGGTTGCAAATACCTTAACCAGTGGGACAACATCTCGGCGGGCGATTTTCCTTCTGACATAAACATCCAGTCATCGCTCATCGATGGAATTCTCAATGTCTTTCCCTTTTGCCCATGTATTACTCCACCACTGCTTATCCAATGCAAACTCTGCCAGGCGGCATTGAACTCTCTGCTGATGTCATATCTGAATCCAAGAGCGATCAGAATCCTAAGCAAGGCATGTGACCAGGCATCTTCAGGGGAGTGAAAGCCCCAAAGCTCTATCCCCCATTCTTGCTTGAAAAACTCTTTTGCCTTCTGAATATCATGACGCAAATCATCAACTGGCATCTTAAGCGGTGCAACATGATTGAAAGTGTGGCAACTTATTTCATGACCCTCAGAAATGAGGTCATCGATGGTTTCAGGATATCTCTCGGCAACGCGCCCAACGCAATTCCACGTGCTTTTCATTTCATGCTCACGGAGAATACGCAGAATTTCACGAAAGACATCAGATAATAATTCACCTCGTTCATTGCCGAATTCACGCTCATAATCGAAGTAAATGACCAGCCGAATTTTATTCAAGTCCTGAGCCGTCGGTTGAATTGGATTGCGGTGAGCAAACAAACTGCGCGCCTTCCGCTTCACGCGGTAACGAATTGCACCGAGATGTTCAAACAAATATTCTCCTCCTCGCTCAGCATTTTATCCTTGACTTGATTGTAGCAGGGCAAAACACATCTAACTTTTCTCGTCAAACGCTACCATGTCTTCTGAACCAGGAATCCGGTGGCCTAAGATGCGAACTAAAAACACAAAACTTGGCTGGTTACGCAGGCGAAACTGATCAACATCGCTGTCCCCCAAGCTCAACAGCCAGTCTTTGGCCAATATTCTCTTAAAACCGGTCTTCTCCTGCACCTGGGGAGAAAGGTGAAAAACCGGCACGTTCACCCTGACAAGCCGGAAGGACTGCTCCTCCAGCGCCTGGCACAAAAACTGAGTGCTTGCTCCGCAGTGGATCATGTCAGCTCCAGCCTCGATCAACTCGTCTTCCGCAAATGTCAGCATCCGCTTCACAATGCCGGCATCTTTCCTCTTAAGGAGAACTTCGCTAATCATGCTGGAGGAAATCTCCGGATGCTTGCTCATTCTAAAAACCAGAACACCTTCAATGTTGCCACTGGTGTTCCTGCCCAAGTATTTCTTATAGTGAACATGGGGTTGGTCAATATATTTCCAATTCAAATAATTGCTTGTTCGGGGCACTGCGAAGGAGTAATCCCCGCGGAGCTCTTCCCAGAAATCATCAACGTCCTTTCCAAATTTGCTTACCTCTTCAATGGACATTTCTTCCACAGACTTCAACTGATCCTGCTGGAGAGATCCTGCGCTTCTATTTTTGAAATGGACCTTGAATAGCAAACTGAGAACACATGCCAATATTTGCTTTGGTCCATAGTTGCCGATTTTTACAAACATGCTTGCCCAGTGCTTTCCAAGATGCTTTTCTGCAACTGATACTGCGGACCCATAGAGAGTATCGGCATCGAATCTGTTTATCAATTTCAAGTACATGTAAAGTGGCTTGCCCGGCTTGCCCCCTATGCGATACTCATTTCGCCTTGCTGCTGGCGCCATATCAAGGCCGACGTATATAGGGTAAGATCTTTGGCATTCTTTCAGCAATACTTTCCCCAGCCCCTTCCTTCGGTAATCCTTCAACGTAAACGCTAAATTACCATAAACGGCACGCCAAGTGTGCCCATCGAGTTCCATGGGCACCTCCATCGCACATCTCCACGACACGACAGCCTGGCCACACTTGGCAACCCAAAAGGGAAACTCGCCACCTTTATCCATCAGAAACGGGTTCTTGCGGACT
>CBDUWG010000115.1:0-6381 GCA_965370845.1 uncultured bacterium | reverse complement strand
GCAGAAGAAAACAACTGTCTCCCAGTTCTTTGCCCTGGGGATCAGGGAGCCCGTGTCTTATGGCAGCGGAGGAAAGAGAGATCCCTTTGTGTCCCTCCCTATGGGCCAGGAGGTGGAGTTCGGGCAGGCTCCGTTGCCGGATGTTGAGAAGTTGATCATCGTGGGCATTCTTCTCGACTTAGATGGCCGCAGAGCTCTGGCCCAGGACGAAGACAAAAATGCGTATGTGCTCAGGAAAGGGGACCGGGTGCTCTATGGCTACGTGGTCCGGGTCGAGGAAGAAAGGGTGGTGTTTCGCCTGAACAGGAGGGGACTCGATAAAACGATTATCATAAAACTTCCCCAGTGAACATTTATCAAAGAGGTAAAAAATCATGCCATCGGCCAATAAGCTGTGGAGAAGTGGGGCGCTGTTAATTCTCCTGTTGCTGATCCTATCCTTCACCGGAGGGGCCCAGCAGGAAAGGGTCATTAAATCCCTGACCCTCCATGATGCCGAGCTGTCCGCGGTCCTGCGTTTTCTTGCTGAGTTCAGCGGTCAGAATATCGTGGCCAGCCAGGATGTGAAGGGAACTATAGATATACAGTTACAGAATGTGACCTGGCAGCAGGCCCTGGAGATCATCATGAAGACCGGTTCTCTGACCGCTGTGCAGGAAGGGGGATATATTCGCGTTCTGCCTGTTGAGAAACTGCACGAAGAGGAGCTGGAGCTTAAAAAGTATGAGCAGGACAAGCAAGACCTGATTCAGCTGGAACATCGGATCCTGCTCGTGGAACACGCAACCGCAGATGAGATTAAAGATGCTCTGGCCTCCGTGCTCTCCAAAAGGGGGAGCATTGAGATCGACACCCGAACCAATTCTCTGGTCGTCACCGATATTCCCCAGAATTTGGACCTGGTAGCCCAGCTGATTGAGGATCTGGACAGGGAAACGCTCCAGATCACCATCTCTACCAAGCTGTTTGAGATTGACTCCAAAACCTTATTTGAGATGGGCATTGACTGGACGGTAATCACTGACGGCAAAACGATACAGCAGGCCACAGCCAGCAGCGTCTCTGAGGCCATCGGAATGTTCACATACAGTACCATGAAAGATAACATCGACCTGGACGCCCTGTTATCGGCCATCATCAGCAAGAATAAAGGAGAGATTTTGGCTCATCCGGAGATAACCACCCTGGACAATAAGGAAGCTTACATTGTTATGGGCCAGGAGATACCCTTGAAGACTCTGGATGAGGCCGGCAACGTTATCACAGAGATGACCCAGGTGGGGACCCAATTGACAGTGACCCCGCATATTACATCCGCGGGTAAAATTCTGCTGGAGCTGGAGCCGGAGCGAAGCTCCTATGAGGTAGACCCCGGGGCCGGCATCATCATCAACACCCAGAGAGCCAAGACCAGCGTGGTGGTCAGGGACGGTCAGACGGCGGTCATCGGTGGTATGACCATCAAGGACACCAAGAAGATGGAGAAGGGGCTGCCCATTCTCCAGGATATCCCCCTTTTAGGAAACCTGTTCAAGTATCAACGGAATGAGGTAACCAAGAAGGATCTGATCATCTTCGTCACTCCGCGCATCGTGACTTCCCAGGAGTAAATATCCACAGGAGCCCGGCTTCAAACGTCAGAACATGGGAGTAGTCCGGCATTCTACTGCCTTTCTTGGCGGATTTAAAGGACCAGCCATTTTTCCCTGCCCCTCTTTTATGCTCGCCCGCATCCCTCAGCAAAATTTCCTTGCCATTTTTGAGCTCCGTTGCTATTTTGGGTTTAACCGTGCAGGTCACTTGCAACCTGTAGTGAACCGTCCACTTCTTTCGCTGCCGGGGTCTGTGTGCAGATGAACATTCTCCTGACAGGCAAACCGAGGGTGGGCAAGACCACTGTTATTGGAAAAGTCCTCTCTCGACTTACCCGGCGTCTGGGTGGTTTCACCACTCAGGAAATCCGTCAGGAAGGCTGCCGCGTGGGGTTCAGCATCAGGGCGGTGGACACCGGCCAGGAGGGCATACTGGCCCACGTAAATATTTCCGGTCCCTATCGTGTAGCCAAATACGGCGTGAACGTGGAGGATATGGAGAAGGTGGGAGTATCTGCCCTGCGCCGGGCCCTTAAATCCGGCGATCTGATCATCATGGATGAGATCGGTCGAATGGAGAATTACTGCCCATCCTTTCAACGAGCGGTTCTGGAGGCCCTCGATGCCCCCAAAGACGTGCTGGGCACTCTGCAGATGAAATTCACACCCTTTCTGAACCAGATTCGGGAGCGCCCGGATGTAACCGTCAGGCTGGTCACTTTCCGGAACCGTGATGCTCTGTCCGCCGAGTTGATAGAGCTTTTGGGGAAAAGGGGTTACCGGAGCGAGAAAAACCCATGAGAAAGGGCGTGCATCGAGGTACCATGATCAGAGTGGGCGTGTACCTGGCCGTCCTGATGGTGGTGATAGTTCTGTTGCGTCAGCGGCGCACCCTGATTCCTACTTACAGCCTCAGAGTAATTGAGGTGCTGGAAATGGACCAGTTGGGCCCCTTGTTTGCCAGAGAGGGAGAGAAGTTGGTGGTAGTAGGGGTCAGACTGACGGTTCATGCCCAGATCAAGGGCCGTCTGGGACCGGATTTTTTCAGCCTTCAAGATGCCCAGGGTCGAGAATATCGACCTGATTTTCTCTCACCGATGTTTTCCAGCGATCTTCCAGGGGACCATGGCCGGGGAGTTGAAGGGACCCTGGTGTTTCATCTGCCCCGAGGAATTGTGGGCAAGAGTTTATCCTTCCATGCGCAGGCAGAGAATGATGCCCCAGACCTTAAGTCAGAAGATTTTGGCCCAGGAAGCGAGCCTTGAGGAAGTTCTTCCCGGCCAGATCGTCACCGTCGTTCGTGATTTTCTGCTCAACCACGACGACACGGTGGCTATTTCACGTGAGTTAAGATAGTTAGGGGTAAAGAGGATCTGGGACTCTGATCGCCTGATCATCGTCTTGGATTCTTTGGTTCCCGAGAATGGTCATCGGGCCCCGGTTCTCTGGTTTTGGGCAGCGATCCCCACATCTCAACATGGGCATCATGAAGGATAGAAAATTGATTCCCCAAGTCAAAAAGTGATTGGCCGCAAGTCAACGGTGACCATTCTGATAATGAGGAGCAGCAGAGAGGGGAGAAGGCAGATGAGCCGAAGGTGGGTGACCATTTTCGCAATACAGATCTTGATTCTGGGAAGTCCTTTCGCCTGGGCCCGGGGAGAGGCCGAGCCTCCTGATTATGCACCGGGGCAGATTTTGCTCAAGCTCCAAGGGGAGCTGGAAGGGCTGAAGGTGGAAGGTAAAACTCAGCTGATCACCACGGGCGTTGGCAGCCTGGACCGGCTGAGTCGCCAATTTGGGGTAACCAGCATACAGAGGGCTCTTTTCCCCCTGCCGGGGGAGAAGGGAGATGCCCGGACAACCAACTTGGCCGGCGAATTGATGCGCATCTATCGCCTGGAGCTGGAGAGGGATCAGGATGTTTGGGAAGCGGTCCAGGCATACGGGTGCGATTCCCATGTGGTCTACGCTCAGCCTAACTACCTGAACCGGCTCTGCCTGGTGCCGGATGATTCTCTGTACCACCAGCAGTGGGCTCTGTCCAAGATGCAGATGCCGGCGGCCTGGGATATCGAGCGGGGAAGCGGTGATGTGATCGTGGGCATCGTGGATTCCGGGATCGATTACGACCACCAAGACCTGGCCGGCAACATCTGGATCAACCCCGGAGAGGATCTCAATGGCAACGGCCAGGTGGACAGCAGCGATTTTAACGGGATCGACGACGATGCAAACGGATACGTGGATGACATCAGAGGCTGGGATTTCACCGACGCCCCCCTGTTTGCCGGCCTGGGCGATTATCGGGAGCGGGATAACGATCCCGACGACGATCTGGGGCATGGCACCCACGTCTCGGGCATCGTGGCCGCCGTGGCAGACAACGGCATCGGTGTGGCGGGCATCGCCTGGCACTCAAAGCTGATGCCCCTGCGGGCCGCCTTCAGGATGTCCCTGGGGGCTTTTCTGGAGGACGACGACGTCTCCGCGGCCATCGTCTACGCCGCCGACAACGGAGCACGGGTGATCAACATGAGCTGGGGAGATCCGCGTATCTCGCCCGTGGTCCGGGATGTGATCGCTTACGCCTATTCCAAGGGCTGTGTTATGGCCGCAGCGGCCGGCAATGTGGACCAGGCGGGCATCTTCTATCCCGGCGGATTTGATCAGACCATCGCTGTGGGAGCCTCCACATCCTATGACCAGCGGGCGTCCTTCTCCAGCTTTGGCCGGAACCTGGACGTTTTGGCCCCCGGCTCAAGCATCATCAGCACCTTTCCCGATGACGAGTACGGATCGTTGGGAGGTACCTCCATGGCCACGGCTCATGTCTCCGGCCTGGCCGCTTTGCTGTTGGCCAAAGATCCTGGACTGTGCGCTGAAGAGGTGAGGCAGATCATCAACACCTCGGCGGTAGACCTGGGAGCTTCCGGCTGGGACCCGGAAAACGGGAACGGGCGGATCGATGGGCTTCGCGCCCTGAGGATGGAGCAGACCACCCGGGTTCAGATAACTCATCCTCAGACGGGAACCGGCCTGGATTCCTGTACGGCAATCGTGGGTACCGCCATGGGGATTTATCTGGAGAGCTATGGGCTGGATTACGGGCTGGGGCTCACTCCCACCAGTTACCAGACCATCCTGGAGCCCACCTGCTCTCAGGCCCTGGAGGAGACCTTGGCCGTGTGGAAAGGGGTTGGCCAGCTGCCAGATACCAGCTGCACTATTCGTCTCCGGGTCTGGCAGACGGATGGGCAGGTGGTGGAGGATCGTGTGGTCGTCCATGTGGACCACACCGCTCCCGTTCTGGACCAGATCCGCTCCGTTCGCCGGTTGGACGGAGATGGTTATGCCATCTTCGTGGAATGGCAGACGGATGACGAGACCCTGGCCGGGATTTTCTACCGGCCCCAGGGCCAGGAAGAGTTCTCCGTCATGGAGGGCATTCACGTGGCTGGAGAGCATTCCCTTGATCTTTCTGCGGAGCTGGAGCCCGGTGAGTATGAGTTTTATCTGACCGGCACCAACCCCGCTGGATTGACCACGGTGGACGACAACGCTGGTCAGTTCTATACCATCTCAGCCCCCTTTGAGATGGTGGACCGGGGTGGGTTTTTGCTGTTGGATCAGCTTGCCCTGGGCTACCTGTTTCATCGTCCCGTGGACCTGGACGGGAACGGTCGCCGGGAGCTCTTGTACATGGCCTTCAGCGACACGTCCGTCTATGGAAAGGCCATTGCCTACGAGATGGGAGAAAACCGTTTGCTGGAGAGGGTTTTCCAGAGCGAAACGAACTATCTGGTTTGGGATGTGGGAGACGCTGATGGAGATGGGAAGGGCGAAATTCTGGGGGGTGGGTATGCCGAGATATACCTGTTCGAAAGCCCCGACTCGACCAGTTTTCCCGATCCTTCAAATCCTGTCTGGAGCAAAGAGGGTGTGTGGGGCAGCCAGATAGCTGATACCGATGGCGATGGAGTACAGGAGATCATCTCCAAGTTGGAAGTGGGGTCAGATATAGTCATCTTCGAAAATAAGGGGGATAACGAATTCCAGCAGATAGCCAGCTTACCAAACCCTACCGAGGGGCGAAACAGCACCGGTACCCGGTTCGCTATCGGCGACTTCGATGGGGATGGAAAGATGGAGATATTAGCCGGGGACTCCGACGGGGATATCTACATCTACGAGGCCACGGGAGACGATGAATACGATACAACGTGGTCGAATAACACCGGTTTGGAAGACGCCCGTTATCTGGCCTCCGGGGACCAGCTGGACGGAGGGGGGAGCTGGTTTGCCGTGGCCGCAAACTGTACGGATACCTATGATCCCCGATCCACCTATTGGCGGCTTATCGTCTATCAGCCCACGGGAGATAATCAATATGCCCCCGTGTGGTCCCAGGAGCTGGTGGGGGTCAATAGTCAGGGAAGCGGAATTATGACCGCCGATTTCACCGGGGATGGACAGAAGGAGATCGCCATCTGCGCCATACCGGATCTTTACGTCTTTCAGCGGATGGAGGGGGGGGAATTTCAGCCCATCTGGTACTCCTCCTGTGGGTTTATGTACCGCCCCTTTATTGGCGATCTGCACGGCGATGGTCTGGTGGAAATCGCCCTCAGCGGTCCCGATTCTCTGGTCATTCTGCAGCGGGCCGGTTCCGGAGAAGCCCCTCCGCCGCCCTCGGGGCTGGTGGCCCGTCCCCTGGATATAGATAGGGTATTTCTGGAGTGGATGCCGGTATCCGCTGCGGCGTCATATAAGCTCTACCGCGGTGAGA
>CBDUWG010000114.1:0-6479 GCA_965370845.1 uncultured bacterium | reverse complement strand
AATGCCTTCAGCACACCCTTCTCCACCACCACCTTGCGCCGCGTGGCCACTCCCTCGCCATCCACGGGGGCGGAACCCACGCCCCGGGCCAGAGTGCCATCATCCACGATGGTGACCAGCTCTGAGGCAATGGGCTGGCCCAGCTTACCGGTCAAAAAGGAATTGCCCAGGTGCACCTCCTTGCCGCTGACGGCTCGCACCAGCCCGCCGATCAACCCTCTTCCCGCCCGGGCATCGAAGACAACGGGAACCTCACCGCTGGGCACCGGCTCCCCTCCCACCAGGGATACACCCATCTCACCGGCTCGGCGGGCCATCTGATGGGCCTTGCGTAAACTCCGGTAGCTGCGCCGGCTGCAACTGTCCCAGCCGTCTTTCTTGTGACCGTTTTTGGTAGCCACCACCGAGACGTCTATGGAAAATCTGGTCTCCTTGTAGCTGTGGGACAGGCCATGAGTGTTGGCCACGGTCACCTCGCGAAACACATCGGAATAAGAGGCCCCGTTTGACAGAGTGATGATCGGGTCGTGCTCCATGGCCAGCCGCTCCGTTTTCATCACCCTGGCCAGCTTCTCCTCCAGCGATATGGAAGAGATGTTCTGGTCCACCACCTCCTGACCGGTCACCTTTCCTTCTTTTTGCGGCAGACCGTGGGCCGCGTCCGAACCGGCCATCCCGGCCAGCTCCACCGCTTTTTTGGCCATCAGCTCAAGGGTCTCTTCGGAGAAGTCGGCAATATCCACAAAGGCCATGCGCTGGCCAGCGTAAACCCGCAGTCCCATCCCCTGAAAGCTCTCCTGCTTCAGGTATTCCAGCTTCTGCTGGCGCACCTCAATTCTCAACCTGCTGCCCTGGCCCAGAAAGACCTCTGCCTCAGTGGCTCCGTGGCCGACCAGCCTGTCCAGCATCCTATCAGCCATTTTTTGGGGCTTCAAAACTCACCTCCGCGAAGAATCCAACCTGTTCATTTCTTGTCTGGAAGTGCTGCTGTTACTGCTTCCTCAACCGTCTCTCAGGCCTTAGTCCCTCCCACGGTGATCTTGCCAATGCGCAGGGTGGGCTCCCCACAGGTGACAGGCACCCACTGGCCCTTGCCGCAGGTGCCAGGGGCATAGTCCAGGTCGTCGGCCACCATGTCGATGGTCCGCAGCACCTCGGGGCCGCTGCCGATGAGCGTGGCCCCCTTCACCGGACTGGTTATCCGGCCATTCTCGATGAGGTAGGCCTCCCGGACAGTGAAGGTGAAGCTCCCCGAAGTGGTGTCCACCACCCCCCCGACGAATTCCGCCGCATATAAGCCCTTCTTGGTAGCAGCAAAGACCTCCTCCGGTTTGGCCTGCCCGGCCAGCACGAAGGTGTTGGTCATACGCACCAGGGGATAGTGCTTGAAGGACTGCCGGCGGCCGCTGCCCGTGGATGAAGCCCCTAACTGCCTGGCGGTCAGCTTGTCGTACATGTAGCCGCGCAGGATGCCCTTCTCGATGAGCACCTTGCGCTGGGAAACAGTTCCCTCATCGTCCACATTGAAGGATCCGCGGAGACCGGGCACGGTGGCATCATCCACCAGGGTGATCAACTCAGAGCCCACCTTTTGGCCCACCTTGCCGACGTAGAAAGAGGTCCCCCGCTGAATGCCATCGGCCTCCAGCCCGTGGCCCACGGCCTCGTGGAACAGCACGCCCCCCCATCCGCTGGAGGTGATCACCGGCATCTGACCGGCGGGAGCCTCGACGGCTGCCAGCATGGTCACCGCCTCCCGGGCGGCTCCTTTGCCCACCTCCTCCGGCCTGTCCCCGTCGAAGAGCTCGAATCCCGAGTGAGCGCTGATCCTCCGCCGGCCGCGATGTCTTGCGCCACCCCCGGTGGCCAGGGCGTTGACGATGAAGTAGATCAGCGGCTGCCTGTCCTCCACCCAGACCCCCTCGGAGTTGGCCATGGCGATCTCCTTGACCTCCTCAAGGTAGGTGACTGTGACCTGTCTGATCCTGCCATCAGAAGATCTGGCCGCGTCGTTGGCCCGACGGATCACCTGTAACCTCTCGTCCTCGGCTATGCTCTTCAGGGGTATCCTGGCCGGGATGAGATCGGAAACCGTGCCCCGGGAAACAGACACCGGGGTGGTTTTACCACCGGAGCGGGCCACCGCAGAGGCTGTGCCAGCCGCCTCCTGCAGCTTCTTGGGGGAAAGATCCTCCGAGTAGGCATATCCGGTGGCGTCGCCGGCGATCACCCGCACCCCCACGCCCCGATCTATCCCCAGATGGATGGAGGCGATGCGGTTCTCCTCCATGACGATGTGACGTCTCAGGCGCCGTTCCACATAGATGTCGGCGAAGTCGCCCCCCCTGGCCAGTGCTATGCCCAGCAATTTGTCCAGGTCTTCCCTGCCCAAACCCAACAGAGGCAAGGCCCCGGTCTCCAGGCAAAGACCTTCTCCGGCGTCCAGAGCACTTAGCAAAAGAGGCGAGGTCATGATGATACCGGCGCCGCGAGCGCTTTTTTTGAGGAATTCTCTTCTTCTCATGGAACCCTCCCTCTCAGCAGTCATCAAACCTCTCGCCCCGGAAACCAGCTTCGTTGGCGAAGGGTCATCACAAAGACACACATCACATAACATTCAATGGCAAAGGGCAAAAAACCCAGATATCCCCCCAGGGGCATCTCGAAAATCCTGGGACCGAAGGCAAAGGGAACGGCATAGATCCACCTGGCCTTTGCCCAGTAGTTCCAGAACTCCCACAGAAGACCGCAGATGAGACCGGAGGCAAAAAGCACTAAGATACGGGACAGATCCCCGCGCCCAAGATCTCCCAGAAGGGACCATCTGCCCCGCATGTGATTGATGGGATCAAACAGGAAGATGAAACCCAGCCATATGGGAGCGATCAGGTACCTGGCCATGGAGAAGGGCAGCAGTAACGGAACCGTCAGGCAAAGAGCGCCCAGGACGATGAGCGTCCAGCGAAGTCCTCCACCTATCCTGACCCTGGGCACGGTCACTTTGGGAAAACCCACCAGCTCCAGTAACCTGGCGGTTAGCAAAATGGCCGGCAGGACGGTGGCGAAGGCCCAGCCATAACCCAGGCACGTGGCCCACAACTGCCGGGGAAGCCCGACATAGTGCCAATTTTTAATATGCAGATTGTAGAGCTCGAAGATCAGCCAGAAAGCCAGAGAGAAAAAGAGCATGAACAGAAGCTCCCCCCGGCGATGGCTGATCAGGGAGCGCCCCTGGATCTTGCAGATGATGCTGTCAATAAACAGGATGTAGCCCGACCAGACGATGGGCGTGAAGAAGGTATAGACGGGTTCCACCCGCAGGAACATCAGCATCTCGGCCAGCAGAATGACGGCCAGGCCCACATAGCCATAAGCTCTGAGGGCTTCTTTTCTGTGTTGCCCGGAGTTCAAGGATCACCACATCCTCAGGACTAAGCACTTTATCGGCAGAATAGATGGGACGTTTTCCCGGCCTGGAGGAATAGCAAAGAATTGCTCATCGTTCAATGCCTCTGGCTCTAAAAAACCTGCCGGGTGAGATTGGCAACGATACAGAGGAATTCAGTCTGTTCCCATAATGCAGGCTGTGAGGGACTTGCGCAGTTCTCGAAGAAGCTGCCTTAAGCCGGCACCATCAAGGGCAGCCCCTTTTTGGGACAGCCTCAGGAGCAGCACCGTGGCTTCCTCCCGCTCCACTCTGCTCATGGTCACTTCATAGGAGCTCAAGGTGCCCAAACATCCGGTAAAGCCCGGGATTTGGGGGTCGAAGGCGATACAGACCAGAGTGGCTGTGCTCATACCAGCCTCCCGGCCCATCTGCGCGTTCTTGCCCTCGATGACGAAGGGTGCATCCGATCTGGCCAGGCGCCTGATGGTGCGGATGCCCATGCGGATCTGCTGGACCAACTCCTCCACGGAAGCGCTGACCCGATAAAAATCCTCAAGCTGGTAGTAGAACTCCCTGACCAGGACCTCCCGGGTTCTCTTGAAATACTCCCGCACCTGGCTGAGCTTTTTGGTCTCCATGATGCGCATGCCCTCGTCGAAATCCCTGAACTTACCGATCACCCGGCCCAACTGCTCCTCGATGGTCTCATATACCTCCTGCCGGTCGGAGAAACGGTCCAGATCGGCTCGCAAATCGATGATATTGACCCCCTCCGTGCCCATTATCCTGGGTGGTTTCGTAGACAGAACACTCAGCCCGGAAACTAGTTCCAGGGCCTCCACGCATCTGAAGATCTTCTTTTCCTGGGTGGTCCTATCTCCGGACAGAATGATGATAATCTTAAACTCCAGAAAGAAATCTGTGGATGTGGCCACGCTGAGATACACCTGAGGTATTTGGGATATCCTGAATTCCCTGAGCAGAAAGGGGATGATGGCCCGCACATAATGTTCGAATCCGCCTGAGGACTCCGCCCACTTAGCTCGCTGAAACTTCTTGCTGGTGGCCATCTGGAGCAAGGCCCTGCGAATGTGGCCTATCTCCTCCCGGGAACAAGGCTGGGCCTGGCTATTGCAGATCTCCAGACGATACATGGTAATGCCATCATCTGTAGTGAATTCTTTGTTGAACTTGCGCTTAAAACCGGGGACGGCATGTCCGATGGCCTCCAGGCAATCGTTCAGGGAAAACTCCCGATCATACCCGGCCACCGTGATACCGGTAAGGTTCTCCCGAACCGTCTTCAGGTTTTTTATCCACACATGAGAACGGCCGCCGGTTTTCCTCACCCTTTTGAGAAAACGATAATTGGTTATGATCTGGTCGACCAGATCCTTGGTCTTTCTCTCGAAAACGTACTCCTCGGGCCGGCTGGCGAAGAACATCACCGCCTCACCCTTCCGGCCCAAAAGCCCCTCCAATTCCTCCTCTGAGCATTGCCTGGCGATGGCCTCGATAACCCGGCTGTACGTCTCCAGGCGCCTGCCCTCCCGGGCTATGAGATAGGCCTTGGCCAGGCTGCCGATGCTGGCTTTGGACAGAGATTCAGCCAGGCGTTCCCTCTCTTTGGCCAGCCGTTCCATCTCTTCGGCGGATTTCACCTCCACGGCCATGATCACCACGCCTAACTGCTGGTCTTTATGCTCTACCACCATTCCTTTGGCGAATACGATGTTCCAGCCTTTCTGGTGAAGCACTCCGATACAGCTTTCCGACAGACCAGGCCAGTCGGAGCCCAAAACGCCGAAGCTCACCGTGGTCGGAAAAGATTCCTGGTCGTCCATTCTGGAGATGAATACCACAGTTTTGACATCCTTGGCCTTTCGCCATTCCTCCATCAAACCCACGAATATCGCTCGTTCCTGGTTGAGGGGAAAGACACGCCGGGCGCTGCGAAGCTCCTGGAGATACTGAGCCAGCCTTTTAGGTGAAACCTGGATCTTCTCCCTGCGCAAGCTCCTGCGCAGCATATCCGGCACCGCCGGTACCCTCTGGCCCTTGGTCCTGGAAGTGGCCATGACCTTCCTCCACTACATGAATTTGCTAAAAGATCCTTGCCAAGCTCTGATTTTAGTACAACAAGGCGTAAATGATGATATTTAACCCCATCCGAAAGGCCTGCTCTCTGATCTCCGGGGGATCCTGGTGCACCTCTGTATCGGCCCAGCCGTCGCTGATATTGGTCTCATAGGTGTAGAAGAGAATCAGCCTGCCCTCGTGGAATAGACCCAAACCCTGAGCGGGCTGGCCATCGTGCTCGTGGATCTTGGGCAGGCCGGATGGGAAATCGTACAGCGTGTGATAGATGGGGTGACTGAAGGGCAGCTCCAGCAGCTCTTTCTCCGGAAAAACCCTTCTGATCTCCCGACGAAAGGCCTCGTCCATGCCGTAATCGTCATCGGCGTACAGAAAGCCGCCGCGGGTGAGATACAGGCGCAGCCGCTGGATCTCCTCTTCGCTGAACCGGATGTTGCCGTGACCGGTCATGAACAGAAAGGGGTGCTGAAACAGATCCGCGTCGGTCAGCTCCAGGATGATCTCCTCCTCCATGGCTTCTATCTCGGTCCTTCTGTTGACCTCGCACATCAGGTTGGGAATAATGGACCGGTCGTTATACCAATCACCTCCCCCACCATATTGCAGCCTGGCCACGGCCAGCTTGTCGCCGCAGCCAAGGCCCTGGGCCAGGGCATGGGTGTGAGCTTTCCCCATAAGGATGACCAGCCCCAGGAGGAGACAGAAAACCCATCTGCGATGGCCTCGCTTGAACATGTAGCTGCTCCTGTCAATTTCTGTCTTTTGAAAGATAGGATTCGAGGATTTAAGGATTCCAGGGTTCAAGGGACCTCCGACCACTGCCCAGGCAAAACCGTTAGCACTTTGCTTGTTTTCCCCTTGAATCCTCGGACCCTTGACTCCTTGAATCCTGGGGTTGTGGGCCTGGAAGGGGGATGTTTCCCCCTCGCTTCAGCCAGCGTGCTGCGGAGCCCGCCCCGGGCTTGACCCGGGGCAGCACCGGCTGGCTATGGCT
>CBDUWG010000113.1:0-6578 GCA_965370845.1 uncultured bacterium | reverse complement strand
CGATCTTGCCCGCGGAGATCCAAAGCTTGTTCAGTTCATCATCGACTCGGCAAAGCTGTTTTTCGATTTTCCACAGGATGACCACCTGTATTTTGGAGGGACCACGAACATCGTCAGCCAACCAGAATTCCGGGACAGGGTCAAGCTACAGGCGCTGATGAATTTATTGGAGGAGGGCAAAATCCTGGGAGGGGTGCTCTCCGAACGAGGTCGGGAAGGAGTTTTCATCACCATCGGGAGCGAGAACATCCGGGGTGATATGTGCCATTACAGTTTGTTGACCACCACGTATCGTGTGGGCAAGGTCGAGGGCACCCTGGGCATCATGGGCCCAACCCGTATGCGGTATGCTAAGATGTGTGCCGTGATCGATTACACCGCCCAGTTGCTGGGTGACATTTGGGGACAATGAGGTTTTTTCCATGGATGATCCAGGTTCCAAGAAGACCAGGAAGAGAAAAAAGACGGTTGCAGAGGATCGACTGCTTCTCTGTGAGCAGAAGAACAAAGAACTCGAGGATCGGATGCTGCGCCTGGCGGCGGAGTTCGACAATTACAAGAAGAGAACCGCCAGGGAGTTCGGACAACTGGTCAAGACAGCCAACGAGAATTTGATTCTCCAGCTGGTTGATGTTCTGGACAACTTCGAGCGAGCCCTGGATTCGGCTAAGAGCGCCAAGGACTTCGATGCTTTCCACCAGGGCGTGGAGCTCATCTACCAACACCTGCGTGAGTTTCTGGCCAAGGAGGGGCTCGAGCCCATCGAGGCCATAGGACAGCCCTTTGACCCTCACCATCATGAAGCGGTGTTGCAGGTAGAGGATGGGAGGCACCACACCGAGACGGTGCTAAACGAGGTGCAGCGGGGCTATATGCTGGGGGAAAAACTCCTCCGCGCGGCGCGTGTGGTGGTTTCCAAGCCAAAGGAGGAAGTGGCCAGGGAGGTGAAGGCCAAAACCGGCAAGAGGAAAAAGAGAAGGTAGAAATCGAAAGGGGCATCACAAGATGAGCAAGATCATCGGCATCGATTTGGGCACGACCAACAGCTGTGTGGCGGTGATGGAGGGTGGAGAGCCAACAGTGATCCCTAATCCCGAGGGTTCCCGCACGACACCCTCAGTGGTAGCTTTTACCAAGGGGGGAGAGTGGTTAGTGGGACAGGTGGCCAAAAGGCAGGCTATTACCAATGCGGAAAATACCATATTCTCCATCAAGAGATTCATGGGCCGCAAGCACAACGAGGTGGAGGAAGAGGAGAAGTTGGTCCCCTACAAAGTGGTGGAGGCGGCCAATGGAGATGTTCGCGTAAAAGTGGGAGACAAGGAGCATGCTCCCCCGGAGATCTCGGCCATGATTCTTCAGGCCATGAAGAAGACGGCCGAGGAGTATCTGGGGACCGAGGTGAAGCAGGCGGTCATCACCGTGCCAGCCTATTTTAACGACGCTCAGCGCCAGGCCACTAAAGATGCCGGAAAGGTCGCCGGCCTGGAGGTTCAGCGCATAATCAACGAGCCCACGGCGGCGGCCCGGGCCTATGGTCTGGAAAAGAAGAAGGATGAGAAAATCGCCGTGTTCGATTTAGGCGGCGGAACCTTCGACATCTCCATCCTGGAGCTTGGCGAGGGAGTTTTTGAGGTGAAGGCCACCAATGGAGACACCCATCTGGGCGGCGACAACTTCGACCAGAGGGTCATCGACTGGATGGCCGAAGAATTTAAGAAGGAGCAGAGCATTGACCTTCGTAAAGACAAGATGGCTCTGCAGAGGTTGAAGGAGGCCGCCGAGAAGGCCAAGTGCGAGCTATCCACCACCATGCAGACCAACATCAACCTGCCCTTCGTCACCGCCGATCAATCGGGTCCGAAACATCTCGATTTGACCTTGACCAGGGCCAAGCTGGAGCAGCTGGTAGAGGACTTGGTGGAAAGGATCAAAGGACCTTGTCAGAAGGCTATGCAGGATTCCAAGTTCTCTTCGGGGGACATCGACGAGGTCATCCTGGTGGGAGGGCAGACCCGGATGCCCCTGGTTCAAAAAATGGTCAAGGAGTTGTTTGGGAAGGAGCCGCATAAAGGGGTCAACCCCGACGAGGTGGTGGCCATCGGTGCTGCTATTCAGGCCGGAGTTCTTGCCGGCGACATCAAAGACATTTTGCTGCTGGATGTCACGCCGCTTTCTCTGGGCATCGAGACCCTGGGTGGGGTGATGACCAGGCTCATCGAGCGCAACACCACCATCCCCACTCGCAAGAGCAATCTTTTCACCACCGCCGCCGACAGCCAGCCAGCGGTGAGCATTCACGTGCTGCAGGGTGAGCGGGAAATAGCCATAGACAATCGCACCATGGGAAGGTTCGACCTGGTGGGCATTCCCCCTGCTCCCCGGGGAATTCCCCAGATCGAGGTAGCTTTCGATATAGACGCCAACGGGATCGTCCACGTTTCGGCCAAGGACCTGGCCACGGGCAAGGAGCAGAAGATCAAGATACAGGTCTCCAGTGGCGTCTCCCAGGCGGAGATCGATCGGATGGTCAAGGACGCCGAGGCTCATGCGGAGGAGGACAAGAAGAAGAAAGAGCTAATCGGGGCGAAGAATCAGGCCGACCAGCTGATCTACACCACGGAGAAATCCCTGAAGGATCATGGCGATAAGGTGGGAGCGGAGGATAAAAAGAAGATCGAGGAGGCCCTCAAAGAGGTAAGAGAGGCTATCAACGGTGACCAGATAGAACAGATCAACAAGGCCATCGAGGTTCTCACGCAGGCTTCTCACAAGCTGGCCGAGGAGATGTACAAGCAAGCTGCGGCTCAGCAGCAGGCGCAGACGGGAGGGGGCGGTGAGCAGAAGACTGCAGACCAGCCCCAGGCGGCCAAAGAGGGGGAGGGAGCGGTGGAGGCTGAGTATGAGGAGGTGGATGAGGAAGAGGACAAGGGAAAGGATGAAGACAAGAAATAGCTCCTTGAGAGAGGGGATTTGTTAGGGCTGAGAGAGATGGTCCTGCTGGGTTCTCTCGGCCCTTATTGTTGATGAAGAAGTGTCGACTGCCCAGGAGCGCAGAGAAGGAAATTCTGTGATTCTGCAGAGTCGGGTGACTTAGAGAAAACTATGATCCAAAAGGATTACTACGAAGCTTTAGGGGTTGATCGCAACGTTTCTCCCGAGGGAATCAAACGGGCCTATCGGAAGCTGGCCATGAAGTATCACCCGGATCGGAATCCGGGCGATAAGGAAGCGGAGGAGAAGTTCAAGGAGGCCGCTGAGGCCTACGAGGTGCTCAGCGATCCCAAGAAAAAGTCAACCTATGACCAGTTCGGGCACGCCGGCCTCAAGGGATCTTTTGGCGGAGATG
Organism: uncultured bacterium; assembly: GCA_965370845.1. Classification (GTDB taxonomy): domain Bacteria; phylum SM23-81; class SM23-81; order SM23-81; family SM23-81; genus DAOVRJ01. The sequence goes on along the minus strand of CBDUWG010000113.1, from coordinate 3,229 downwards.
GTTTTCAGTGGTCTAACTTCACGCACTTCTCCGATTTCGAGGACATTCTGGGCAATCTGTTCGGCGGCGGCATCTTCGGAGACATCTTCGGGACTCGGGCAGCTCGCCGGCGAGCGAATTCCCAGCGAGGTGCCGATCTGCAGGTGAAGTTAAAGCTGTCTTTGGCCGAGATCGCCAAGGGGGTGGAGAAGAAGCTGCGCATCAATCACCTGGCGATCTGCGGCGACTGTGGTGGTACTGGAGCCGCCAGAGGAACTTCGTCAAAGGTCTGCTCGGCTTGCCGGGGAACCGGAGAGATCCGGCAGGTGAACCGATCCTTCCTCGGTCAGTTTGTCAACGTGGTCACCTGCAACGTCTGTAACGGCTCGGGCCAGGTCATCACCCATACATGTCCCAGATGTGGTGGGGAGGGTCGCCTGCGCGCTGCCAGCACCATCTCGGTCAAGATCCCCGCCGGGGTCAGGGATGGAAACTACATCCCCTTAAGGGGTAAGGGAAATGCAGGACCAAGAGGAGGCCCCCCGGGCGACGTTATCGTTTTTATCGTGGAGAAAGAGGACGAGTATTTCATCCGGCAGGATGACGATATCATCTGCGAAATGCCCATAAGTTTCAGCCAGGCCGCTCTGGGTGACGAGATCGAAGTGCCAACTCTGGATAGTCTGGCGAAAATCCGGATTCCGCCGGGGACCCAGTCAGGCAAGGTATTCAGATTAAAGGGAAAGGGCATCCCCTATCTTCGGGCCTATGGTTCTGGGGATGAACTGATTAAGATCGTTGTCTGGACGCCCGCGAAATTGAGCCAGGAGGCGAAGAGGATTTTCGCCGAACTGGCCAAGGTAGAGGGCACTCAACCTCCCAGACCCGGAAAAAACTTCTGGGGTAAGGTAAAAGATGCTCTGGGTGTGTGAGAATGAACGCCGCAGGCTGGATCAAGGCCAGAAGTAAGGTGAGGTGTGAGGTGACCGAAGCTCCGCGGATATGATGTCATGACGAATTACTACGTTCTTCCACAGGATGTAGACGGCGAGAGCGTCCTGTTCCGAGGCGATGAGGCCAGGCACCTGTGTGCTGTCCATCGAAAAACGGTGGGAGATGTGGTTAATGCCGTTGATGGACAGGGGAACGAGTTCACCGTGGTTCTGGAGCAGGTGAGCCCGGAGAGCTCCCTGGGCAGGGTGGTTCATCTCCGCCGCAAGAGCCGGGAGCCTGTCTCACGGCTGGTTCTGGCACAGGCCATTACCAAGGGCAGTAAGATGAACGTGGTAATTCAAAAGGGCACCGAACTGGGAGTGCATCGGTTCATACCTATGATCACTGAGCACACTGTGGTTTCTCCAGATAAGCTCTCTGCGGCGAAAAAGCAGGAGCGCTGGCAGAAGATCGCCATTAGCGCCATGAAGCAATCCCTGCGGTCCTATCTGCCGCGTGTGGAGACCCCGGTGAGTTTTGAGCAGGTTCTTCAGGATGTGGGAAGAGCAAATCTGGCTCTGATGGCCTCAGTGGTCAAGGATGCCAGGAGCTTGGATCGGGTTTTCCAGACCGGCAAACAGCCACGGGATGTGCTGCTGTTGGTGGGGCCAGAGGGAGGATTCTCCTCTGTGGAGATCTCCCGGGCCGTGCAGCGGGGGGTCTATTTAATCTCATTGGGACCAAGGCGATTGCGAGCGGAAACTGCCGGGATCATTCTGGCAGGAGTGGTTCTGTTTCAACTGGGCGAGCTGGGATAGAGGTTTAGTCCGGACAGTAAAGGGAAATTGCTTGACATAGTCGTTTTTCTATGTTATTTTTATATGTTTACAATAATATCTTTGTAAAGAGTAAAACATCAAAAATGAATGAGTAAATTGTGAAAGGGGGTTGGAAGGTGTATGGCGGGAATTCGGGTAAGGGAAAAGGAGCCATTTGATAAAGCGCTGAGGAGGTTCCATAAGGCTTGTGAGAAAGCTGGTATTCTGTCGGAAATCAGAAGGCACCAGCACTTCGAGAAGCCCAGCGAGCGTAAAAAGAAAAAAATAGCCGCTGCCAAGAGGAAGGCCAGAAAGAACGCGTTGAAGTATGCATAACGTGCTAGTTTTGGAGCAGTTATCCAAAGACATGAAGGATGCTCTTCGCGCCGGGGATAAACTGCGTCTTGGTGTTATTCGCTTGCTGAGAGCCCAGTTTGAGAATGCGGCTATCCAGCGGAGGAGGGAGCTCACCGAGGATGAGATTCTCTCGGTGTTTTCCTCTGCCGTTAAGATGAGAAAAGAGGCCATCGAAAAATTCCGAGAGGGCCATCGGCAGGACCTGGTGGAGAGAGAGCTGGCAGAGCTGAGCATTGTCCAGAGCTACCTGCCCCAGCCTCTTTCGGAAGAAGAGGTTTCTGTTTTCGTCGATACAACGGTGCGCGAAGTAGGGGCGATGGGGTTGGCCGATCTGGGAACTGTGATGAAGCAAATTATGCCTCGGGTGAGGGGCCGGGTCGAAGGTGGGTTGGTCAATAAGCTGGTAAAAGAGAAGCTACAGAACCTCTGATTATCAACAGCGAAAGATATTTACCTGCTGGCTGATGTCTGAGTCACCAAATCTGATCTCTGCGACCGGGAATCGGAAGAGGATGCATGAATTGGGTTGATATTGTAGTGGGGCTGTTCATGGTCCTTTTCCTCGTCGCCGGATTACGAAGAGGTTTTATTCGTGAGGTGACGGGGTTTGTGGGACTTGTGCTGGCCTTTGTGCTGGGAATCACAGGTTCGCCGATATGGTCTGAAGCCATCGTCAATCTCATTCATTTCCCCCCTTCAGTTGCCACTGTCGTTAGCTTTGTCCTCATATTTATCCTCGTTTTCCTTCTGTGTAAAGCAGCAGGAAACCTTCTCTTCAAGATCGTGCGCCAAACTCCTCTGCACTTGCTGGACCGTTTTGGAGGAGGCGTTATCGGTCTGCTGAAGGGCGGTTTACTCATCAGCCTGTTGTTGCTTTTTCTGGGACTTTTCTCTCTTCCTCAGATCATCGCTAAGCCTCTGGATTCCTCTGTGTTAGTTCCAACAACGAGGGTATTTGCTCCTGGTGTGTATAATTTTCTCAAAGGGGTCTTTCCCCAGATGCGGTCTCTCGGCGAGGTGATCGGCCAATCCGTTGAGCGCGGCTTTGACCGGGGCAAAGAGCAAGTTTTGGAGAAGGGCTCTCAATTAGTGGATCAGCTGCAAAAAGCCAAGGCTGCCCAAAAAGACGGGGAGGGTCGCCG
>CBDUWG010000112.1:0-6590 GCA_965370845.1 uncultured bacterium | reverse complement strand
TTACCAGTTAGGACTAACCCTCCTGCAGGAAAATTAGTTTTTAACCCTAGCCAATTAATTTAATCTCATTTGCCTCCATTGTCAAGATATATTAGCCATGACTTGCTGGGCAAAGCGACCTGAGCCCTATCTTTGTGAGGAAAATAATGGATGATTTTATCCAGGGGAAGGGGGAAGAAGCATGAGTTGGGAACCATCAGCCCCTCCCTGGTGGCGAGACGAGCTCAAGCACAAGCAGGAGAACGGTTTTAAAACCGATTATTGCGCCTTTAAGGAGAAAGGAGCCCGGTTTTCTGATCACGTCTTGGAATTTGCCAGCTTTCTGGCAACTTGCTGAAAACAAATGCTTCTCCCCTGTGCCGCCAGATAACTCTCGGCGGCGCTTCTTCCCGTTAAATTTCAAAAAGAACCTGTTCTGGCCAGCTATCTCCTTGTTTTGGCATGCAAATTGCGCGACAAATGGAAAAATACCCCGTGGCACAGGTCTACCTCTTTTTCAGGACCGGGAAGATGAAAAGAAGAATCCTTGTTGTTGACGACGAGGAGTGCATACGCCGGATAGCCCAGGATTTCCTGACGAGCGAGGGCTTGGAAGTAGATGTGGCCGATGATGGCCCACCGGCTCTAAAGCAGATCCAAAAGCATCACTATGATCTGGTTCTCTCCGACATCAAGATGCCCCAGATGGACGGGCTGGAGCTCATCCGCCGGGTTCACCAGGTGGATCCCCACCTGATCACCATCATTATGACCGGCTTCGGCAGCATGGAAACGGTCCAGGTGGCGCTAAAAGAGGGCGCTTATGACTATATTCTGAAGCCGTTTCAGCTTGCAGAGCTCCAGCAGGCGGTGGAAAGGGCTTTTGAGCGCCAACAGCTTATGGAGGAGAACATCCGCCTGAAAGAACTGGCCGGACTGATTGAGATCAATGAGACAATCAGCGCCACCTTGAGGAAACGAGATCTCTACCAGTTGCTCCTAAAAACGGCCCTTGACCGGACGGATGCCACCCGGGGATCGATAATGATCTATAATGAGCAAAAAAAAGGGCTGGAGATCGTGGCCGCCGAGGGGCTGGAAGAGGAAATCGTGCAAACCACTCTGGTGAAACCCGGCCAGGGCATCGCCGGAATAGTTTTTCAAAAAGGAAAACCGGTGGTTGTCAGTGATATCACCAAGGACCCCAAATTTGGTCCTCTGCGACGGGGATATCAGGACAAAGCCTTTATCAGCATGCCCCTCGAAAGGGATGAAGAGCTGATATCTCTGCCCCTGAATGCCTCCCGGAGGGTTATAGGGGTGCTCAATTTGAGCCATAGAACCTCGGGGAAGAAATTTACCCTATCCGAGCTGGAGGAACTCCGTGTTCTGGCCTGTCAAGCCGCCGTTTCTATCGATAACATGTTTTTGTTCTATGACTTAGAAGAAGCCTATTTGAGTGCGATTCAATCACTGGCCCTTCTGCAGGAAGCCCGGGATTCTTATACCAGCGGACATTCGCAAAGGGTCACTCAGATCTCGGTTGTTATCGCCAAGACCTTGGGTATCTCCCAGAAGGAAATAGAGCTTTTGCAGCATGCCGGCATGTTGCACGACATAGGGAAGATCGGTATTCCCGAGGGCATCCTCAACAAACCGGGGAAATTGACCTTGGCGGAGCGCAAGATCATACAACAGCATCCCGTCATTGGTGAGAAAGTCTTGAAACCGGTGAAGTTTTTAGCGGAAGTCCGGCCAATTGTCCGGCATCATCATGAACGAGAAGACGGAACTGGATATCCAGATGGCATGAACGGGAAAGAACTTTCTCCCCTGATCAAGATCATCAGCGTCGCCGACGCATTTGACGCCATGGATTCCAGCAGACCTCACCGCCGTGCTTTGTCGCGAAGCCAGATCAAACAGGAGCTTCGCCAAAACAGCGGAAGGCAGTTCGATGCCCAGGTGGTGGATGTCTTTCTGAAGATCTTGAAGAGTAAATCGGAGAAACTGCTGAAGAAACAAACAGGTCAGGATCTGCCCGACATAAGGGGGGAGATGCTCCAGACAAGAAGCCGGCCAGGACCCAGGGTGCGGCAAAGCCCCGTTGGCGGGAAGAGAAAGGTTAAAATTGCAGTAAAAGTGTAAGAACTTCAAGGCAAGCGGACCTTACCCGGTACTTCTTTCGCGCTTTAAAGAACGAAAATGGAAACTTCATGGTGTGGCTCTCTGGCCACATCTGTAGATTGGTCAGCCTGTTACGCATTTGGAGGCTTATCTCGAAGGATCATAAGGGAAACGATCTCATGAACCAGCAATCCCTGAAGATTCTCCTGGTTGAGGATGATCCCGAGGTTGGGCTCATCACCCAGATGGTTTTAAAAAAAACGAAGGTGCCCAACGAGCTTTTTGTGGTTGGAGATGGACAGAAAGCCCTGGATTTTCTCTATCATAGAGGGAAATATTCCAACGGCAGAAAAGCTCCCCAGCCCGATTTGATTCTTCTGGAGATCGATCTGCCCAGGATCAGCGGTCTTGAGGTGCTCAGGAAGCTGAAGGAAGACAAGGATCTCAGAAGGATTCCCGTCACTATCATCACTCGCTCCGGATGCGATGCGGACATAGCCGAAAGCTATGCTCTGGGAGCGAACACCTACATCCAAAAACCGATGGGGTTTGACAGGTTCGTCAGGACAATCCGGTCTTTCTACCGGTACTGGACGGTTCTGGCCAAATTGCCATCTTGACAAACGAGCAGAGCTAGACATAGCCGGTCTATACGGTGATTCCTGCAGCATCAGGGGATCAACCGGGCCAGCAAGCTCCACTTGAGCTCGATGGCTGATTCCGGACAAAGCTCGTGGCAGCACAGACATGAGATACATTTTTGTGTCCGGAGCCGCGGATGGGGCGAAGCTGCTGTCAGGGCTCCTGTGGGACAGCTTTTCACGCAGGTGTTGCAGTTGGTGCAGATTTCCGGACTGATCCGCGGACGTGTGTAGATGAACCTCCTGACCAGATGGACCAGGGGTGTGGGGATCAGCCTGCTGGGATGGGATTTCGGCCGGACGAACTTCTCGATTCCCAGCTTCTCCGGGTCTTCCCCCAGCACCTGAATCTCCTCCGGGGAACATACGCCCAGGCCCCGCCGGGCGGCCAATTGACAGGTGCTGATCTCTCTGGGGGAGATGCCCACAACCAGCCCTGCAATTGCATCAACGGCAACAGCATCACCACCCGCCAGCAGCAAGCCCACATCCCGTTTTCTCCCCGCCGCCGGACCATTGCCATCCATGCCCTCCACGGCATCCATGAGGGTCAGTTGCGGGACGATTAAGGAGTATATGTCCACCAGGGCCTCGCTGAAGGGCCCGGGCTTGGGATGGATCAGGTGGGTCTCCCGCTTGCAAAACCCCGGGATCAATCCATACATGTTCTTCACAGCCCCGGTGAACAGGACCAGACTGTGCGTCTTGAGTTTGGGCAGATTGATGATGATGTCAACGTCCATGGCCAATCTGGAGATGTGATAGATCTGGCCACCTCGAGATTTTTTGTAGCAACCGCCGGCCTCGATGTTCACCAGGGGAACCCCGGTTCTCTCGGATACCTCCTGCATGCCCGTGGCCGCCCACACATCCTTTAACTCCCGGCCTGAGGCCCCGGGGCTGTCCCCGATCATCGGTTTTCCCCCGGCCTTTTTGACTTCCTCCGCCACCGCGGCAACCACCTCGGGGTGAGTGGTGATAGCTTGTTCCGGCATCTTGGGAGCCAGGAGATTGGGTTTGATGAGCACCCGGTTCCCTTTTCTGACCACCGAGCTTAACCCGCCGATGAGGGCAAAACAGCGCCTAACGGCCTCTGTCACCATCTCACGCTCATATGCCGGACACCGAACCACCGCCACTTTACTTTTTACTTTTTCCTCAACCGCCCGGGAAGATCGCGGCATCAGACAGCTCTCCATTTCCTGTTTTTCATGTCGACAGTTGAACAAAGGCCAGCGAGAAAGCATTCGCCAGCCTGTAAGGAAAAAGGGAATTAGGGATTAGGATTTAGGGGGCAGGGACGTAGTAATTCCTACCTGTCCGTAGAATAAATGTGCCTGAGTATTAGTAAAAAGCTCTGTTTTTCCCCTAATCCCTGGTAGGGATGGGTGGTACAGGGCTCCTAATCCCTAGTGCGGTCGGGATGCCAGGGGCAGCGCATTGCCTTTAACCAGTATCTAGAATCCAGTATCCAGAAACTCCTCTGCGGCTAAAAGATGCGGTGAATGCGCGCGCTCACTACCATGGACCGGCCGCGATCGTCCAACCTCTGGGTCAGGTTCACCCTGAGCCTGTCGTCGGCTCCGCTGGACAGGCCAATGCCAACGCTGCTTTTGATGCGGTCTGCCTTGAGCTGGTCGAAACCAGCGGTCAGAGAATTCTGGTCATTGCTGTGCCAGGCCAGGCCGAAGTCATAAAATGGGATGATCTGACAATCCTGCAGAGAATTGCCTGTCAGCCAGCCGAACTGGATGCGGTACTCAGCGTTGCACAAGATCATCCGGTTAAAATCACGAAACTCCTTCTGTTTGTATCCTCTAAGGGAGCCAATGCCGCCCAGGTCGAAGGCCAGTTGCACCGGCAAAACGCCCGATGCTGTGCCCAGGCGAAACCGTAAATCGATATTTTCATGGCTGGTAAGGCGCAGATATCGCCTGGCGTCCAGAAGGAACCGTTCGAAATCGTAATCGCCACCGAACTCCCCTCCTCCATTTTCATAGGTTGCCTCGACCAAAAACCCGCTGTAGGGCTCAATGAAGTCGTCCCGCGTGTCATAGCCGATCCGGGCCACTATGCTTTGCACTGGCCCATCGTCTGAGGGTGGATTTTCCCGAAATTTCTTGCCGCCGCCGAAAAGGCTCCAGTTGGTTGTTCTCACCAGAGACTCATGTTTGTCCAGAAGGTAGGCCACCTCCAGGGTAAGCTGTTTGTACAGGGTGTTGGTCAGGTGAAAACTGGTCCCCGTTCGGCGATAGTAGTCGTGAAAGTCCTCTCTGAAGGAAAAAGCGGCCAGGCTGTTCTCATTCGTGGGCATCAGCCACTCGTCCTCCGTGAAGGTGAGATCGTAGTATCTGATTCCCACCTCCAGGCGGTTCGGCCCCAGGTTTAGCCACTTTTCCAGCCCGATCTCGTAGCGCCAGGCCTTGCCCTCAAAGGCATATCCGCCCCAGGCAAAAAATCTCAGCTTGGCGGGCGGTCTCAACTTGGTGTCCACGCCCAGCTGGAAAAAGAAGCCATCCACCCGGTTGTAGTGCATATGCAAGCCCGTTTCCATCTCACCATGCCTGCCCTGCTGAGCGTCGATGATCAGACTGCTTCTGGGTCCTCGGGAAAAGTTGGCCATTTCCAGCTGTCCCGGGGAGTTCTTCAGCAGCCCGGGCCCAGTTAGGGGACCAGGGGAGCCCCAGCCGATGGCCGGCAGGCTAAAAATCAGCAGGAAAACCACGGGCATCGCCCGCGCTGGCGCTAATTTCCCGGTCATGAAGATCTCCTTTCCAACTGCCGCCGAGCTCGGCGGGCCTAAAGGCCTGATGCGCTTGGCTCCAATCCTGAATTGAGAGAGCTGCGCAGCGTGAATTTCATCTGTGCTGTCCCCAACAGTACGTAAGGACAGACCTTTTGTTACAATCACAGACCCCGGTCGATGAACTCCACGAAGGAGATGTCCACGAAATTGACGATCTGGCCCAGCTCTTTGGGCAGCCGGTCATGTCCTCGCCCATAGTGCTCTCTGATCTGCCGCTTCTGCGGACTAGTGACGATGCACACCTCTTCGACCCCGCTCAAAACCGCTTCCTCCAGGGCATAATCGATAACCAGTTTTCTGCCCAGTGGAAAAAGCTCCTTGGGCATCTTCTCAGTGAAGGGCAACAGCCTGGTGCCCCGGCCCGCCGCCGGTATGATGGCTTTCCTGACCCCCATGGTACTGTGCCTCCTGGCCAGAGCCGGGAGTAAAGAAGAATGGCGTCGCCGGATAGCCTGCCGGCACAATTATCCGATCTGCCAGCAGACTCAATAAACAATACAATACCGGAAGCCCGTTGTCAAATAAAAAAGATGATTGCGCCAATTCGGACTCAGACACTATATTGATTACACGGATCTATGTGCAGAAAGGCAAGCGACATGGCCCAGACGAAGATCGTGCCTATCCAGTGTAAAACCCTGCTGTTGAAACACAAATACCTTGACGACTGGTTCCTCCCCGCTATGGCATGAATCTCTACAGGGGATGCCAGCATGCCTGTGAATACTGCGATGGTCGCTCTCGGCGATATTACGTCCACGAGGACTTCGGCGGACAAGTGGCGGTCAAAGCTAATGCCCCCCAAGTTTTAGCCAAAGAGCAGGTAGAGGTGATGGTGCACCAGGGCAGGCTGAGAGAGATTCCGGGAGTGGGACCTGTGATAGAGCGGCTGGTTGTGGAAATGGTGGAGACCGGGGCAGGCGAATATTATCACCAGCTTGCCCCCTGGTCGTGATCACGGAACGCTGGCTCGACTGGTGCCTGAATTCCTCTGCGGAATTGTGGTTGAAGTTTTTACTTGCCCGAAGGGAAAAGCA
>CBDUWG010000111.1:0-6596 GCA_965370845.1 uncultured bacterium | reverse complement strand
CGATCCTTGATTATAGTTTTGAGAGTTCAGAGTTTAGAAAGTTGAGACATCATATGCTAGATACTGGTAAAAGAAAGAAAGACCGATCCTGGATACTGGTTAGTAATGTGCTCAATTCCGAATTTATGCAAATTTGACTCTGTGTTTTCCTGGACTTAATTCTTAACCAGAATCCAGTATCCAGAATTTCTCATCCAAACCCGAAATTTCTTGTTCAGCTATCCACTTCACTGAACACACATAGTTTATTTCGATTCAGTGCCTTGGCCCTGTAGAGAGCTTCATCCGCTCTCTTGATAAGATCTTCTTTCGTCTGGGCATCATGCGGATAGGTGGCCAGACCCACGCTCACAGTAATCAACCCCTGCTTGTAAGCCAATTCATTCTCAAACTCAGGTTGCTCCACCAATAGCCGGAGCCTTTCTCCAATCAGTTTGGCCTCTGACAGGTCGGTCTCCGGCAGAACCACAACGAACTCATCTCCACCATATCGGGCGATGAAATCGCAACCTCGAACAGCACGGGACATAACCCGAGAGAGGCATTTCAGCGCTTCATCTCCTGCGGGATGTCCGTTGCGATCGTTATACTCCTTAAAATCGTCTATGTCAATCATCAGCAGGGATAGCTCATGGCCATAACGTTGAGCTCTTTCAACCTCGGTCTTTAACAGTTGCTGGAAAAAAGCGTAATTGAAAAGCTCGGTAAGTCCATCTATGCGCGATAATTGCTTGTAGATCTCTCCTTCCTCGGCTTTTTTTCTCAACTTACTTCTCTCCAGCGTCTTGGCCACAACGATCCTGATCTGGTCCAGATTAAAGGGTTTGGTGATATAATCTGCAGCCCCCAGTTTCATGGACTCAACGGCCGTTTCCGTGGAAGCATACCCCGTCATGACGATCACATTCTGATTAGGATCCATCTCCTTGGCGGTTCGCAGAACCTGCATCCCGTTCATACCAGGCATTTTGATGTCCGTGATAATCAGGTAAAAGGTGTCTTTTTTTAATAATTTGACGGCCTCTTCGCCAGATGAAACGGCTGTCACCTCGTACCCCTCATCCGAAAGAACATCGAACAGAAAACTGCGCACGATCTCTTCATCGTCGACTATGAGAATCTTGATCGGTTTGTCGTCTCGGAAATCATTCTGTTTATGGACCAGATCCTCTGCAGCCGGGCTCTTATTTTCTTTGTTAGCGCTCATGTCTCCACATCGGTTTTGGGTTTTGTTTCTCGAGGTTTATTATTGACTGGAAGTCGTACCACGAACGTGCTCCCTTGAGTGATCTTGCTATTCACCAGAATCTCTCCCCCATGATTCTTAACAATCCTATAGCTCACGGAAAGCCCCAATCCCGTTCCTTCTCCTATGTTACGAGTAGTAAAAAACGGCTCAAAAATATGATCGATGTGCTCCTGGGCAATTCCGCAACCAGTATCGCTGAAGACCACCTCAACAAGATCTTTGCACCTCTCATCGTCCTTAACTCTCCGTGTGGTTACTGTAAGGTTCCCCTTGTGAGGCATAGCTTTATGGGCGTTCATGATCATGTTGAGGAATACTTGCTGCAGTTGATTCTCATTCCCCATTATCAGCGGTAAATTCTTACTCAACGTTTTAGACACCACGATGTTATTGAGGTTCAGTTCATACTCCAGAAACTGGAAACTCTCCCTGATGACGTGATTCACATCGGTGGGCTGATAGCCAATAGGTGAAGTGCGCGAGAAATTCAACAGGTTCTGCACAATATTCTTACACCGCTGAGATTCTCTCTCTATATACCCTAAATAGCGTTCTAACTGAGCAATCTCTTCCTCGTGTTCTCCGGTCACATCGATAAATTGCATTTTCTTCAAGGCAAATTGTGCGTAGCCCATAATTCCCCCAATGGGATTGTTCAACTCATGGGCTATGCCAGCAGCCAGCTGTCCTACTGCGGCCATTTTACCTGCCTGAACCACGTCCGCTTGGGCGGCTTTCAAATCTTTATAGGCCTGTTTGGCATTCTCGAAAAGCTTGGCATTCTCAATGGCCATAGCCATCTGGGCTGCCACGGTAGTGAGCACCCTGAGATCTCGTTCGCCGAAAGCATTAGCCTCTTTGCTCTCCACATCAAGAACTCCGATAATCGCTTTTCCTCTCTTCAGCGGAACGGCCAGCTCGGACTTTATCCCTTTGATGCCGCCTAAATATCTTGGGTCTTGGTGTACATCGGGAACGTACAGCGGTTTTCCGGTGCGGGCAACCCAGCCAGTGATCCCTTTTTCTTCAGCTTTGATGCTCAGATTTCGAATGGTCTTCTGCGGGACTCCATGCGCGGCCCCGATGGTCAACTCCATTTTCTTTCTGTCTAATAGGAGGATGCTGCAGTAATTATAGCCAAATGACTTGCCCAGTACCGTTACAACCTCGCCGAGCAAATCCGGTACATCGAGGGAGGACACTAAAGTGTTCCCCACCAGATGCAGCGCTGATAGCTCGTTCACCTTCTTGGAAACCTGCTTGTAAAGCTTCGCATTTTCAATAGCTCCAGCCGCCTGAGAGGCAATGGAAGAAATGAGCAAAACCACATCGGAACTCACCCTGCCCGGGCTAAAGCTATTAACCACTATGAGACCGATAACCTTGCTCTTGGAAAGTATGGGAACGGCCACCAGTGCTCTAACTCCGGCCTCTTTCGTTGCCCGGGAAACGGCACTTCTGGGATCCTTTATGGTATCTGGAATCACCAATGGCTTCTTCTGTTTTACTACCCATTCTGTCACTCCTCCGCTGCGAAGTCGCCATTTTAGGGATTTTTGAAATACTTTGTTTAAACCAATGGATATAAAATCCCGCAACGAGGAGGTTGCCTCATCATACAAAACGATAGAGCAGGAATCGAGACCGGTTAGTTTGAGGATGCTCTTGGCACTATAAAGCAAAACGTGCTTCAACTGAATTGAAGAGGTAATCTTAGCCGTGACTTTATTTAGAATGGTCAACCTTCTTTTTCTCTCCTTGCTCTCTCTCTCGGTCTTCATTCGGGCAGTGATATCTCTGCCCACAACGATGACCTCGGTCACGCGCCCATCGGTCCGGCGCATCACGGAGAGGGACAGCTCCATGTTCAGTATTCCTCCGCTTTTGCGCTTCAGCGGAGTCACGACATCATAGCGGTTCCGGTGCGCAAGAGCTCTGTAAATTGTCGTGGAAAAATCCCGGAAGGTCTTTTGACTGGGAAAGAATCGTGCTGGGCTGCGGCCAATGAGTTCTCTCCGGGAATAACCCAACACCTGCTCAGCCCCCCGATTGCACCAGAATATTTTCCTATTTTTGATGACAAAAACGCTTTCACTGATGTCTCTCAGAAGGATCTCAAAAAATCTCTCTGACTCTTTGGCCAACTCCAGAGCTCTAATCTTCTCGGTGAGATATTCGAAGAAAATAATCGTACCAGTCACCTGGCCAAGATCATCTGTGAGAGGAACAATCTTTACATTAACAATATCCTCCCGTCCATTGTACTTGAGCTGCACATCCGCCCAGTGAAGCTTTTTTGGGGTTTGCTGGATATTTTGAAAAGCCTCCCGCCATTTTGCTCTTGATATCGGCTTCAAGATATCCCACACCTTTTTCCCCAGCATACTACTTTTAGAACAACCTAGCTTATTTCTCATCGCCGGATTGCAAGAGGTAATAATCCCTTTTACATCCGCGGTGATAACACCATCGGCGATACTTCGAACGATGTGATGAGAGACTTCCTTTTCACGTCTTATAAGTCTTTCAACAGCTTTTTTTTCGGTGACATCCCGTATGACTTCTATGACCGAAACGCTGCCATCTTCATTTTTCAGCGGCGTGGCCACCAACTCATAACAGCGGCCTTCTCTGTCTGTTGCGGTGTACTCAAAGCGCCTCTTTCTCTTATGAAGAATTTCCTTAACAGAGCAGTCAGGACAGGGTGTGTTTCTTCCGATGAATGCCCGGTAGCATTTCCTGCCCACCTTGTTACCGAATCGCCGTACCATGGCTTTATTCATAAACTCTATTTCATAGGCACCATTCTCCACAACCACACCCTCAGCCATATTCGATAATATGGCCCTTAATCCATGACCATGATATGATGAGCTGTCTTTAAAGCTCTTATGCTTGCCTGTTTCCCTCGCTACTACCACAATCTCAGGCGATGCAGCCTTGTGCACACCCAACGCCAAGAGGGTTATCTCCACCTCTGCTGCACCACCGCTTTTCAGCTTCAGTTTTACGATGCCCTGAGCGTGTCCTACTTTCTGAACCTGGTGATAGAGCAGGTTTCCATTACCTTTATGCGTTGAACGTCTCAAGAAAAGCTGGCCGAGAAATTTGCCCTTTAACTCCTCCCGTGAATACCCGAGAATCGCCGCAGCCGCCTTGTTACACCATTGGATTCTACTTCCCCTGGCTATGAAAACGGCCTCGCTCAAACTTTTAAAGATCGGTTTATAGAATTGTGCCGATTTCTCCTTTGCTTCAACCATGTACATTTCTTCCAATGCCGAAACTCTCTGTGCGAATGCTGTCTTCACAACGCTCTCCTGGCCCTTATATATGCATATATATGTCTATGCGGACCACGGTGGCAGCTATACTGCAAGAATTAATCCTAAAATTGATATCAAACGAATGACTGATCTGTCTTAAAACCGTGCTCAAGTAAGTACAAACCCTGCAATATTTGTTCCAATATAGTCACGAGTTGCTAAAATATGCTCAGACAGCCCCGGTCTCGGTAATTTGCCAAAATATCTTACTTCCTCAGACACTTCTGCCCTCTAAAACTTTGCCGGCCCTCGCAAAATAACCGTGATCTTAGAAATTTGCAAATTCTTCGTCTAAACAGACAACCATAAAGGGTGGCCTAAAAAAACCCGACCTGCATGGGCCGGGTTTCTGCTTTTCAAGACTATAAACGCTTTTCTCATAATTGAACTGGATCTACATAGGACTCTCATACATATATGCTTCCCCCGATGAACTCTCGAAACAGTGAATCATCAGGCACGCATGAATCGTCCTCAATCTCCTCTATTGTAACTAAAAGCTCAAAGACCCGTTGCGCGCGGATGAGGGCATCCTGCCGCCGGGGGTTGTCCTTCCAGCGCTCGATGAAACCGGGAAAATATCTGAAAAGGTGCTTTTTCAGAATTGGTAGCTCGTAAGGCAAAGCGCCGTTCAGGATAAAATCAGCCTCGTGGATATATGGGATAATGTGTTTTAGCTCGCTCCGTCTCACGTAATGCCAGTGGCCAATGGTTCGCTCCGGATCATAGCTCCTGTAATAGTTGTCCCGAATCATCCTTCGCAACAGCCTAATATCCGCCCACCTGGCAAAACGCCCCCGATCATCGCGCAATTGGCTGATGGTCTCTATATAGAGCTTGAACTTCCTCTCGTGGGGAATGCTGCGGGTGAGGGGCTCATAGAGACCGTGGAGACTATCCACCACCAATATCTGGTTCTTCCCCAGAGACAGCGGATCTGTCTCTCTCTGACGAGTGCCGGTTATAAAATCATACTGCGGCACACTAACTGTCTCTCCAGCCACCAACTGGACCAGGTGCTCATTTATCATATCCAAATCCAGTGCTTCCGGGGTCTCAAAATCGTAGTCACCAAACTCGTCCTTAGGATGCATCTCCAGGTCAAAAAAATAGTTATCAAGACTCATGGGCACGGGGTCTAGACCACGTTCCTTTAATTTTGCGCTGAGTTTGGCCATTGTGGTCGTCTTCCCTGAGGATGAGGGACCGGCCACTATAACCAGACGAATCTGCCCCCCCAACTCACAGATAGAGGCAACCACACTGGTGATATCCTCATCGAAGGCCTGGTCAGCCTCCAGGACCAGCCGGGGGAAACTGCCATCTCTAACGCGATGGTTTAGACCCTCAACAGTGTCCACGCCGTGATTGACGTTCCACAGCAAAACCTTCCACATCACCTGGTATGGCAGATAGTCAAGGCTGTCACCAGTTTTTTTCTTCCGGCGTAGCCGGGCCCGCTGATCACGGTAGAGGATGTAGGCCTTGGCGGTACGGGCATGACCTTCCTCGATGAGCACCTTTTCCACGATATCCTGGATCTCCTCCACCGATGGAGTGACATCGGGAGAAAAGAGCTGGTTCAGCATAGCCACCACCTGATCGGCCAAACACCTGGATTGTTTGCGATCTCGGCCGCCAACGCTTGAGGCGGCTTTGTAGATGGCATTGGCGATCTTCTCCTGGTCCAGGGGTACCACCTCACCGTTCCTCTTAATGATGCGGCTGATCTTCTCCTCAGCGGACATTAGATATATTCTCCTGACAGAGTTACTTTATAGAGTTTAAAAAAACTGACCTAAAACTATTGAAAGTCAAGGGGAAGCCCGATATTAGCCTGGCTTCCCCGGTAGCTAAAGCGTCCCCGACGGGATTTGAACCCGTGTTGCCGGCGTGAAAGGCCAGTGTCCTAGACCTGGCTAGACGACGGGGACGGTTCTTAATGCTGGATACTAGATGCTGGATACTGGCAAAAAGGAAAAGCCGATCCTAAATCTTTGATGCTGAATCATGGCGCTCTC
>CBDUWG010000110.1:0-6605 GCA_965370845.1 uncultured bacterium | reverse complement strand
CTGTCCACTTGAGCTTTCTGGATGTTGTCGGCCTCCTCGATGAAGGTGGGAATGAACCGCAGGGCAATGACCAGCATCATGGCCAGGGCGTGGGATGATAAGCCGAACCAACTCAAAGGCGAGAGAATCTTCTCCAGACCATCGGTCAGTTCCAGAGCAGAGGTGGTTAAAGTCAACAGGGCAGCGGATCTAATTAAAATGGCCACTCGCAAACAGAAGAACATCCCCCGCCAAAAACCCTCCACGGTTCCCACCCCTATCCCGGGCAAAGGCCGTCCCGCTGTAAACATCAGGTGAATGCCAAAAGTGATCAGAAACAGCCACAGAAAAGAGCGCACATTGCGGAATACATAACCCACCGGAAGCCTGGCCAGGAAAATAAGGCTCAGGAGCCATGCCAGTAAAAAAGCGTAGACGCAGATGTTGGAAATCACCAGCGTGAGAACCATAATGGCTGCCACGGCTAAAAACTTGGTCCTGGGATCCAACCGGTGCACGGCCGAATCCATGGGTAAATACTGGCCCAGAATGATGTTCTTAAACAGAACCAACCTCACCTCCAGGGATACCAGATTTAGCAGCTTCCAGCCATTTTCAATATATGGCCTTCGGCCAGTCAAGTCAAACAAAAATCGAACCCTTTGTCCGGCCAGATATTAAGTTTTTATTTGACAAAGGTCGCATTTGTGTGTAAATTGTTGGAAATTCCTCTGTCCGTGAAGGAGGTGATGGGCTAAGGTGAAAAAGAACAGCACTTTCTTATTGTGGATTATGGCCATTATCATCGGGTTGGTTCCCGGCCTTTTGGCCATGCTTCATGGCGGAAGTAAAAATACCGTGGGCAAATATTATCTGGCCACCATCGTTATCATCGCTGTCTTCTGGCTGGTGATCAAGCGGATCACCAAAAGCAAAAAAGCCATCTGATATTCAGATGGCTTTTCCCTTTTCTCTCTGCGCCGAAGGACTCCTTCGGCGTTTTTTTGCGCTACAAAGATGGTCAACTGGCTTGCAGACGGAGCTTAGAAACGATATGCCATGGATAAAAACACCCTGTCCACCTCGTCCTTTTCCGTCAAGAATGATTGAGACGTCTTCCAGGTCCCGTGCACCCAGGCCAGATCCAGGGTCATCACCTGGCCCACCAGAAAACCTGCACCGAGGGTATAATACCTGCGCTCCTCGATAATAGTGGAAAGGGTATTAGCCAAGGGCTCTGAGGAATAACCGGCCCTGATTTTGGCCCCCACCCGGGGCAGAACATACTCCCCACCTACGCTCAGTGAAAGAGTTTCCTCATAGCCTTCCAGAGACTCGTTGTTGAATTTTATCTGGCTCCAGTCCGCGTAACGGAGATCAGCGGCCAATAAAAAGGTGGGCACTGACCAGGCCATCCCGAATCCGAACTCCCAGGGTGTGGAGATCTCATTCTGAAAATATAAAGACTCGCCATATTGCTCCACATCCCCGTTGTCGAAGACATCTTGCGTCCTCATCACCACATCCCCGGAGATATCATAGTTCACCGGACAGTCAATGGTCATACCCACCTTTAAAAAGCGGCTGAGACGCAACAGTCCGCCCATCTTCAGGCTCCAGCCATCGAAATCGGCACTTTCTGTATCGTGAATGTCAGTAGTGTTGTAATCATTGGGGTATTCATTCCAGACATCACGAGTATCAGTGAAAGAAGCGTTCCAGTCGTAGTTGTAGTCCCCATCCCATAGATTCAGCACTGCTCCTAAAGACAAAGTCGGGGAAACATCCACGGCCCCTCCCAGGGACCAGGCAAACAGGCCGCCAGACTGTATCTCCCGGCCATCTTCCCACCAATCGTTCTGCAGTGAGTATCCTTGTTGAACAAACAAGGCAGCGAAATTCTCCGCCCGCGCCATCCCCAGTGCAAAGACCAGACTGCCTCGATAGGTGGGCACCGGGAAGACCATTCCCATGGAGTTAAGGTTCGTATTGTTCTCCCGATCTTTCGTGTCGTTGCCGTAATAGGTCGTCCGGCATGTATATCTCTGATGTGAAAGACCTCCGGTTATCTCTATCCTCCTCACCTGAGCCAGTCCGGCGGGATTACAATAGAGGGCCGAGAAATCCTCGGACACGGCGATGGCGGCACCGCCCATTCCCATGGCCCGGGCCCCCACACCAAAACGGTCCGTTAGCTGCATCACCTCATCAGCAAAAGCCCATCGAACGGTGAAACCTGCAAACATAACCAGAAAGGTCAACAGAATCCACAGCAAGCCCCACCAGCGGAAAACTTGTTCAGAGTTGCTGGTCAGGCAGCCGGAGCCAGAGCTTCTTATCCGGAACCGATTACTGCCCATCGCCTTTTTCCTTTCTCTCTTCCTGCTGTTCTCCGTCCTTTAATTCTAGCTCAGGATTAGAATGATTGGTCTGCTCCCTCCGCCAGTCTGGTTTCCTGCGCCCCTGTTCTTCTGGTACATGCGTTGAGGAGTCTTTTTCCTCCGTCTTGCTATCCTTCTTGCTGGGCCGGGTGGCGTTTGACGGTGTCCTGGGTCCGGAGGGCGGAGAAGACCAACCCGGTTCCCTCTTACGGTCCCAGATATGCCGCTCAGTGTCTACAGGTATCCCTTCATCCTCACCTGGATGCCAGTACCGGTGGTCGTTCCACCACCAGGGGCAGGCATAGTAGTACCGCCAGCGACCGCATACGTCCGGGTAATACCAGTTGTAGAATGGATCATACCAGAGATGGCCGGGGCCGGCCCAATCTTCTGTGTAATAACCTTCTCCCAGATGGCGATCCTCCTCGGGCATCACCCCACCCGGCTTCTTCAAAACGGTGTAACAGCCCATGGATACAAAAAACATGGCCAGAAGAAAAATCCCCAAGATCAGGCGACGTATCAGGATTATCATTGCCGCTCTCTCCGCAAAAAATCCAAAGATCTAAAATTAACCCCCTGTTCACACTCTTTGGACGCTGAACAGGTGGCTGACGTTTAAAAATACTCTAGGTATACGATCCTGACCTGTCGGGCCAGGTAATCGACCTCATTACGGTTTTTAGTCAAGTTCATGAAATCCAATTCCAGAGTGAGCCTATCTCCGAAGGACCAGCGCAGCCCCATGTCCATATAGCCATTACCTTTGCCGAAACTAGACAGTTTTTTGTTATCGTTAAAGGCGAAATCGTACTCTATCATCACAGAGAATTCCTCGTTAAACTCCTTATCCAGACCCAAAAAGACACTGGGGTCATCATCTCCATCTTCGTCTTCCATGCTGTAGTTTGCCCCCAGGTGCAATCCCATGGAGGCACCCAAGATTTTATAGTTCTTACTGGTTACCCAGTAGAATCCCTTAGATTTGACGCTGTAGCGCGATATGCTGTCGCTCTCCACATAGGCACCGTAGCCCTGAGAGTCGAACCCTACTGCCAGAGCAGGCAGGGCGTAGCTTTCCTCCAGCACCCGATACTTTATGGAGATACCGGCCTGGGGAAACCAATCGATCTTCTCCTCGCTGATGACCTTCTCCCCTCCATAGGAGACCCCCAGAAGCAACCGTTGTGTCAGACCAACTGAGATGCCTCCCAGGGCCCCTCCCCCTGGAAACAGGCGCAGATCTATGTCGAAGCTTCCCCGGGGCAGTAAACCGGCCGTGGGACAATCCACTAACTTCCTGGGCTGGACCGGCTGGGCCCAGAGCAGCGGCACCAGGACCAAAACCAGGACAACAATCAGGGGAGCCGTTTTCCTCATCATGGGACACCTCCGTGTGGGGAGTTCACTAACACTACCAGCCGACATTGACTTCCTCTGTTCACCTTGTGATACGTCTAAAGAGCAGACCGGTTTCAAAAAACCGGCAACGTCTAGCCCTCATCTCCCGGCCCCCTTGGACTTAATCACCGTGTCCTTTAACCAGTGTTCATCATCCCGTTCGGGATAGTCGATGGTGTAATGAAGCCCCCGGCTTTCTTTGCGCATTTGGGCCGATCTGATAACCAGTTCGGCCACGGTGGCCAGGTTGCGCAGTTCGATGAGCTCGCTGGCCACCGGTGTCCGCCGGTAAAATTCATCGATCTCCCTGAGGATGATATGAATCCTCTCCCGGGCTCTCTGCAGTCTCTTGTCCGAACGCACGATGCCGACATAATCCGTCATCAGCAGCTGAATTTCTGCCCTATCATGAGAGATCACCACCCATTCCTCGCTGTCGAAAGTTCCCTCTTTGCTCCATGGGGGGATATCCGGAAAGTTGAACGGGCCTTTCGGTGAGGCCTCCCGGGCAACCGTCTGAACCGCCCGATGCGCAAAGACCACCGCCTCCAGCAGAGAATTGCTGGCCAACCGGTTAGCTCCGTGAACGCCCGTATGTGCCACCTCTCCGCAGGCATACAACCCCTGGATAGCCGTCTGGCCCTCCAAGTTCACTACCACCCCTCCACACATATAATGTGCCGCCGGCACAACGGGGATCCAGCTCTTGGTGATGTCTATCCCCCGGGCAAGGCACTCGCCATAGATATGCGGAAACCTCTTCATCAGGAACTTGGCCCCCAGATGGATCACGTCCAAATACACACATTCCTGGCCGCTCTTTTTCAGCTCCTGGTCTATGGCCCTGGCAACCACATCCCGGGGCGCCAGATCTCCCCTGGTATCATAATCCTCCATGAAGGCTCTGCCGTCGGCCAGCCTTAAAATCCCCCCCTCCCCCCTTACTGCCTCGGAGATGAGAAAAGCCATCGTGTCTGGGTGATACAGGCTGGTAGGATGAAACTGAGTGAATTCCAGGTTGGCCACAGCAGCCCCGGCTCGATAGGCCAGAGCCAGACCATCTCCGGTGGCAATTTTGGGATTGGTGGTGTTGGAATATAACTGACTGCTTCCACCAGTGGCCAACAGAGTTGCTCTGGCCAGGAATCTCCTGACCACTTTTCCCTCGGTGTCCAGCACGTAGGCACCCCAGCAGTGTATTTCACCCCGGGAACCTTTGCTCTTTTCCTTTAAATGATGCTCGGTGATCAGGTCAACTGCTATGTGATTCTCATAGATGCGGATTTTCTCGCACTCCTTGGCCCGAACCAACAGAGTTTGTTCCAGCTCCCTGCCGGTCATATCTGCGGCGTGAACGATACGGTTTCTAGAATGTCCCCCCTCCCGGCTCAGATCTAAAACCTCCTCGCCGGATTCGTCCTTCCGCTTGCTGAACTGCACCCCCCAGGCCATCAGCTCCCTGATCCTCTCCGGCCCATCCCGCACCACAACCTCCACAGCCTCCCGGTTGTTCAGGTCGACTCCTCCCTTCAAGGTATCCTCGATATGCAACTCGAATGTATCGTGGGAGGAAAGCACGGAGGCGATGCCTCCCTGGGCATAGTTTGTGTTGGATTCGGCCTCCTCCTTCTTGGTGACCATCGCCACCGTCCCATACTGGCTCACTTTCAGGGCAAAAGAGAGACCGGCTATTCCGCTGCCGATGACCAGAAAATCAGTCTGGATAAGATCTGTCTCTGCAGAACTCAACTAAACCTCTCAGACAGCTGGATAGTCTAAGGAAAGAAAACTAGATGCTGAGGGTCAGGCTCAGCAAACCCACAGCCCAGCAATAAAAGGCGAAATAGCAGAGTTTTCCTCTGCGAACCACCTTGAGCAGGACCTTGATGGCTGCGTAACCAGAGATGTAGGCAGCCATCGTCCCCAGAAATAGGGAGATGAAGGCCGAAGATGATGGAGGCGATCTCCAGAGATCGACGGTCTTCAGGGCCGTGGCCCCAAAAATGGCCGGCAGAGCCAGCAAAAAGGAAAATTTCACCGCCCTGTCCTTATTCACCCCCTGAAAGAGGGCAGCGCCGATGGTTGCTCCTGACCGGGAAATACCCGGCAGGATGGCCAGGGCCTGGGCGCAGCCAATTAAAATGGCCCCTCGAACGCCTATAGCCTTTTCTCCGGTCCGCACGTAATGGGTCAGCCAGAGGATCAAGCCGGTGAGCAGAAGCATAAAGGCGACGAGAATGGTGCTGGAGAAAGCTTTCTCCACGCCCTCTTCCAATAGAAGGCCCACCACGGCCGCAGGTATAGATCCCAGCAGGATGAGGCCCACCAATCTCAGATAGGGGTCGCCCCTAACGCCTCGGCCCACGACAAACCGCCCGCTGGAGACTACCATGCTGCGTACGTCTGTCCAAAAAGCGGTCACCGTGGCCAGCAGGGTCCCGAAATGAACAAAGACCACGAAGGCCAGATCTTCACCCCCCAGGCCCAAGAGGTGCTCTGCCAGGACCAGATGACCTGAGCTGCTGATGGGCAGAAATTCGGTGAGCCCCTGCAAAAGACCCAGGAGAAGAGATTCAATGGCGGACACGCCACCTCCTTAGAGGTTCAAAAAACTTACGGCCGTTTTAAATTACGATGCCTATGGTAAAAAGGCAAGGAAAATAAAAAAGGCCGATCCTGGATCCTCGATCCTGGATCCTTGTTAAAGGCAAAGACAATGCAAAAGCCGAGACTCGAGATTCGAAATTCGAGAATCGTTAAAAGAAAAAACGGATCCTTGATTATAGTTTGGAGAGCATAAAGAACTCGGAGCGCGGAATGCGGAACTCGGAACGCGGAACTGAA
>CBDUWG010000109.1:0-6611 GCA_965370845.1 uncultured bacterium | reverse complement strand
TGTCCCATTTCTCGTGATCCTGCGGCACAATAATCTCCCAAAGAAGATTCGGATTGTCCTTGAACTCGCCTACGGTATAGCCGCTGATGCGCTCGCAGGAAGGCGAAACATATTTTAATGTCCCATCTATATTCACCCAATATTCCCAATTGTATGTAAAATCTGCTACCGTTCTATATTTCACCCCTGCCTGAGTGAGATTGTTATAAAGTATTGCATTTTCAACAGAGATCCCGAACTGCGAAGAAATGTGCTTGAGAATTTCTATCCTTTCCGGTGTAAAAACATTCTGCATCTTAGAATTTTCAAGATAGAGCAAAGCTCTAGAATCTCCATGGCTTAATACAGGGATAAAGGCAAGTGATTTTATTTTGTAAGATTGAATCATCCTGTCTTTTGCAAAACGATTATCCTGCGCGGCATCAGCCACAATCAGCGCTTCTTTTGTTCTGCAGCAGTAATTAAAGACTGCCTCGGGTATGAGTCTGTTTTTCTCATCAGCCGGATCGAAAGGCTGGTTAAGTAGTACATCATATTTTTCGCTCGTACTATCACCCCTGGCCTGTACTAACCAATCGTTCTCCTCTTTTATCAGCAGAACCGCATTTTCCGCACCCGAGCTGGCCATCACCAAAGTGATCATTTTGGTTAAAAGTTGTTCAAGATTAGTTTCGGCGGAAAGCATTTGCGACGAGCTGATAATGGTTTCCATATCCAATTGGATTGGGGTAATGGTATTGTCCAAAGTGCTGGTACTGCCTATTGAATTCTGTTGCCCACTTTGTGTGGTTTGTGTTTTAAACCATTTTGGATAGCTATCTTCAAGGTGGTTTACCTTAGCCTCTGCTCCCCACTGTTGGTAAAGAGAGCAAGCTTTTCGCATATATATTTCGGCAATTGTTTCATTGCCCTGCTTCATCCAGAATCTGCCAAACAATTCATTGGCCAGGGCCTCATCTTGAAGGAATTTATTCTCTTGTGATCCCCTGATAGCTTGCTCATAAAGTTGTACGGCTTTCCAGTGCTTGTCTGATGTTCGACATTCTTCTGCAATCACCAGGTCGTATTGATGTTGATAATTCATTGGGCCTACATTGGCCCATATTTCCAACTCATTTTTAAAAGTTGCCAATCTCTCTAGCCGTTCCTGCCGGTCCTCATCACTTTCTCCGTCCGGCAGGCCAGCGATACACGACAAGGCGCCGTAGAAGGGGATCTTGGTATACAGATAGTTCGGATTGAGGCTGCCGCGGTACTTCAGCACGTCTTGTGTTTGCCGGTATGCCGCTCCAGGGTCGCCGAAGAGATAGCATAGCATCATCTTCAGCAGTCGGTAGATGGCCAACAGATAATGGTTCCCTTCCAGCCGCGACATCATGGTTTCCTCGGAAAACAACTTCCCTTCCAACTGCGTTGTGCTGGGTGACCTCCCGGTCAGATTGAGTGCCAACTGTGCTAGCATCAAGGCCGCCTGCAGGGAGGTCTGCTGGTTCTTACTCTCACTCAGGCTGATGGTGAGCTCGAATTCGGCGAGGCAGTGCTCGAGGAGTTTTCCCGATCCCCAGAGCAGAAACGTGTAGTTCAGGAGGCTATAGAGACCATATTCGAAATCACCAGCCTGCATGGCCATCCGGTGGCATGTCTTTAGCGGCGTTATCTGGTCGTGGACCGGCTGCCTCCAATGCAGAACGTTTGTATACAACGTGTTCATTATCCCCGCGGCCCTGCCGGGATGCGGGTACTTTTCGAGCAGGTCGATCACCAGTTGCCCGAAGCGATTCCCTTCCTGATACCGTTGCATGAGACAGAGGGAATAAGCGTACGAGGCATACGCAAAGGTTGATATGCTGTTGTTGCCGTACCGCCTGATGAGATTCAACATGGTGTAGACCACCGACGGGAGACGCTCAGGCTCCGAAAACAACACCGGCGAGGCCATCGCCATCAGAATTTCCATCGCCACCAGCTTCTCCCTGTTCTCCATCTGGGGCAGTTCATATAGCTCGGCAATAGTCAGGTCAGACTCGCGTTCATTCTCCAAGGGGACGCCGAGTCGCTCCAGGTAGCCCTCGGCCAAGGAGATTGCTCTGCCCAGTTCATGCCGAGCGATGCAAGACGTGATCAGCACCCTGTGGGCGACACCGGCATCGACAGCTTGTTCGGCATTGGCGGTGATTGCGTCGAACAGTGCCTCGACTTCTTCGTATTGAATGTTCAGCTGACACGCGTCTATCAGTTCGCTATGAACATCGAGTGTCAGACGGTAGTGATCCCGCCACGCGCCTTCGCCCAACAGGGTGAGCCCTTGCTTGAGGTACGCGGCTGATGCAGCAAACGCGGCGGCCAGTCTGGCTTTGCGGCCGGCGACCAGATTCAATCGCACCAACTCCAGTCTCTCCGCGGGGTCGGTCAGCAGATTCACACCCAGGTTGTAGTGAGTGGCGATATCAAAGATCCGCTCTTCCAGGTCGGTATCGTCGGTGTCGGCCAACAGTATGCGGCCAATCGTGAGATGGATGCGATCCCTATCTTCTGGCGGCACCAGGGCATAGGCTGCCTCCTGCACACGGTCGTGGACAAAGAAGCCACGATTTTCTCGTTCCCAGATCAAATCCGCCGTGACCGCTGCGTGGACATGATCAAGGATGGCGTCGCCATCTCTTTCGATGACCACCGTCAGGGTGGCCATGTCGAACTGGTTTCCAATGCATGCCGCGACCTTGAGCGTTTCCTGGATGTCGATGGGGAGTTCCTTCAGCTTGCCCACCAGCAGTTCGACAACGTTGTCCGTAATATCCAAGTCCCTGAGGGTATCCATATCCCAACGCCAGCGGCCGGTAGCGGTATCGAGGGCTATGAGACCGTGGTCTTCCAAGCTACGCAGCACCTGGCGGATGAAAAACGGGTTACCATCGGTCTGCGCATAGACCAGCCTGGCAAGCTCCTGGATATCACTGGGATTTCGCCATAGCACATTTGAAATCAGCGCCTCGACATCCGCTTCCGATAGATTTTGCAGGGACATCCGTTTCAGGTTGGCGCCTGTCTTTTCCAAATCTGCGATGAGCGCCATCAAGGGATGGTCTTCATTAACTTCGTTGTCACGGTAGGCACCGACGACGAGGAGATGCGCAAGGTCGGGGCTGGAGAACAGGGCCTTTAGCAAGCCAAGTGAGCCTGGATCGATCCACTGTAAGTCGTCCAGGAAGAAGCAAATCGGATGCTCGCTGCGAGCGATCGCCCCAAAGAAACGCTGAAAGACATAATTGAAACGGTTCTGCGCCTCCTGTCCGCTCAGGTCCGGCACGGCTGGCTGGGGGCCAATGACCAGTTCCAGACTGGGAACGACATCCGTCAGTACCCTGCCGTTTGGCCCCACCGTTTCCAGAATCTGTGACCGCCATGCGGCGAGATGGGTTTCGGGCTGCGTCAGGATCTGGGAAACAAATTGGGCAAGTGCCTGCCCGATCCCAGAGTAAGGGGTGGTGACCAGTTGGTCGAATTTACCCTCTATGAAGTAGCCACTTTTTTCAGATACCGGTCGTTGCATCTCTTCAACCAGTGCCGTCTTGCCAATCCCGGAATAACCGCCGACAAACACAATTGACGAAGTATCCCGGCAAACGCTTTCAAACGCGTTCTCCAGCTCTTTCAGTTCGCGGTCACGGCTATAGAGCTTTTGAGGAAATATCAGCCGGCGAGAATAATCGGTCTCTGCCAGCGGGAAATCGGCAATGCTAGTCTCAGGCTTCAAGCGCTGCAGGCATTGTTCCAGATCAGCTTGAACTCCGGCTGCCGATTGATAACGGTCCTCTGCGTTTTTGTTAAGCAGCTTCAAAATGATCGCGCTGATCACTTCAGGGATATCCGATACCTCAGACGGCGAGACCGGTATCCGGACAATATGATGATGAATCAGCTCCAGCGGGTCTTTTGAATCGAAGGGCAGCTGTCCGGTCATCAGTTCGTATAGCACCACACCTAGAGAGTACAGATCCGAGCGTTCATCCACGGTGCGGTTGATCCTGCCGGTCTGTTCCGGTGAGATGTATGGCAGGGTGCCCAGCAGCTGGTCGGGTCCGATCTTTTGGAGGCCGCTACGGTCAATGCGGGCAGCAGCACCCAGATCGATGATGTAGACCGCTTGTTTTTTGTTTCCGATGAGTACGTTTTTACTGTTGAGATCGAGATGGATGATATTCTTTTGATGGATTCTGCCTAAAATGCGGGCCAGATCAACGGCGATTTTGAGTTTTGAGCGCAGACTGAGTCTTTTTCTTGTGTTATAATCGCACAGGGTTTCTCCATCGATATATTCTAGAAGCAAGACCGGTAGCTTGTCGACCGGCTTTTGCTCCAGGGCTTTACGCACGCCTTTGACTTCGTCGAGAACGCGGGTAAGCTCGTATTCTTTTTCCAGAGATCGGATATGTCGCTGGGAAGGGTGTTTTTGAGCCGGCTTTTTGACAATCACCGGATGATTGTATCCAGGTAAAGTCTCGATAGAAATGATCGAGTTGCCCTGATAAATGATATTTTTAGTTGCTGATTCCATGTTTAAATCATATTAAATTAGAAAGAAGAAATAGAAATAGGATATAGAATCCTGTGCAGTTGAATATAAGCAAATATATAGCAAGAGACAAAGCTGGAGATATTTTAGGATCATTATATTATGGGTATTACTGGGAATTATTGGCTTGAAATCCGATTTGAAAGATGGTTATAAATTGTGGGGCTCGATCAACCTTCGACATACGGACTAAACATCCGTTGTTCTTAACAACCTCACTAACCGTTACATTTTGACAAAGTACTGATAGTACTTCACTGACAAAAATAGAATGCAGATGAAATTTAGATATCAGGAATTGGGATTTGTTTGGAATTTGGATTTTGGAAATTGGAAATTAAAAATCCCGCTAAAAGCAGGATTTTTTGGGTGCTGGAGGCGGGACTCGAACCCGCACACCCGCGTGGGCACTACCCCCTCAAGATAGCGTGTCTACCAGGTTCCACCACTCCAGCTTATTATTGTGTTGTGTCAGTGGGTGTTGTTCCAATCGGCGCCAAAGGCACTGCCGAGACCGGGGCTTCCTGTTGTACCTCCTGCTGTATCAAACTATCTCTTTGCACTTCGTTCTGGGATTTGTATACATACCCGATAAGCAAGCAGAGTGCAAGATAAATAGTAGCCAGGATACCTGTTGACTTACTCAAAAATGTTGCAGCTCCCCTTCCACCAAAAACAGCGCCAGCCCCGGGACCACCGAATGTACCTGCTAATCCCTGACCTTTACCTGCCTGCAGGAGAATTACAACAACTAGTGCAAAACAAACTAACACGAACAATATTAACAAAAACGTATACATTTATATCTCCATTATTTAAAGCTTATAAATTTAACAATGAATAAACGTTATATCAATAATTTTTGCCTTTTAAGAAAGACTCTCCGCTACTTTTATGATTTCTGAAAAGGATTCAGCTTCTAAACAGGCACCACCGACCAGGGCACCATCTATATCATTTTGTTTTAGCAGATCGTAAGCATTCGTCGGTTTTACGCTTCCCCCGTATTGCAGGATCACCGAGTTACTGGTTGCCGCATCAAATAGTGACTGTAATTTCATCCTGATAAACGCATGTACATCCTGGGCCTGTTCAGGCGTAGCGGTTTTCCCGGTTCCAATCGCCCAGATCGGTTCATAGGCTATAATTAGCCGGATCATTTGTTCGGCCGAGATACCCTTTAAACCACCTTCTAACTGGTCATTGAGAATATCTTTAGTTATTCCTTTTTCTCTTTGCTCAAGACTTTCTCCGATACAAATAATCGGGTTTAAATTAGTTTGCAAAGCGTATAATGTCTTTTTATTTACAGTTTCATCAGTATCGTAAAAATACTGTCTTCTCTCCGAATGTCCAATGATCACATAGGTAGCACCGGTGGATTTGATCATTTCACTGGAGATTTCCCCGGTAAATGCTCCCTGGCTTTCCCAATACATATTCTGGGCGCCTACAGCAATTCCACAGTCCTTGACGATCGAAGAGACAGTTTCCAAAGCCGTCGCAGGGGGACAAATAATAATTTGTGTTTTCTCTATCGATGTCGTTTTACCTTTTATCGCTTCAGTTAATTGTTCGGCTTCAGCATTGGTTTTATGCATTTTCCAATTACCGGCTATTACAAATTTTCGCATATCAATAAATCTCCTAGTTATTTAAATGATGGTGTCAAAAATAACCACAGAGCCCATAAAAAATTAAGAATTAATAATTACGAATTAAAAATGAAAATAAATTAAGGACATCCTGTTGACGACTTTTACTTTTTGTTTCAAATTTTTAATTCTAAATTGTTAATTATTAATTGCTTTTTATCTGTGATCTCTTATAATGTGATTCTTTTTTATTCCATCTTTTAATCTTTAAACATTAAAATTGATTACTATATTATTTGCCCTCAGATAAGTCAACAACTAAGCAATGTGAATTTCTAAAGCGTAAGAAATTATTTTCTCAGTATGTTCTTTAAATGGATATTTTTTAAGAGTATCACGCCAGTAGGCAGCCTGCCCGCCAACTGGCGGGGATCCGCCCTCCG
>CBDUWG010000108.1:0-6684 GCA_965370845.1 uncultured bacterium | reverse complement strand
ATGCTCAGTGAGTAGTTGGTATCATACATATCCATGGGCGGCCGCCACCACCTCTCCACTCCTAACTGGTCAAACAGCAGATTCATTCCCTCCTGCTTGCGCCGTATTTCCCTGTAAAAATTCGGTATTTCCCCGGAAATTGCCTTTTTAGACAGACTCACTTTAAGAAAACCATTCTGGTAGGTGGTCCTGATCCTCTCGGCGCTCACATACTCCGGAAGGCGAAATCTGCGCTCAAAGAAACCATAGTCGATTTCGTAACAGTGATAGGTGGTTTTGCTCTCGATGGGAATCTCATTGCGCATGCCCCTGATAGTCAGATCGTCATCCTCAACGGCAATCTGAAAACCGGGCATTTTCATACCGGCGATCTCGCAAATAACAATGAGAGAATTATCCGTTTCATACACATCGATGGCCGGCCATCGGTCAAACAGCAAGTCCCCTCCCTTCCGGAAACGACGCATACTCCATTCGAAACTGCTCTCATCTTCCATCAACCCGCGCCTCCTTTTCCTTTACCCAATATCATCGGATCCAGACTCCTCGACCGCAAGATGGAATCGTTCCTCTAAGAACGGGCTTTGAGCTTTGCCAAGATCAACTGGGCCACTCGCTCTCCCGAGAGAAGCATGCCGCCAAAAATCGGCCCCATCCGGGGGGCGCCGAAGGCGGCATTGGCGGCCATCCCGGCCACATACACCCCGGGATAGGCTTCCCGCGTATTCTCTAAAATTGCTCTCTCGCCCAGCTCGGCCCACATGGATCTCTCCCCCTCCACCTTCCCGCTGGGGGTGAGCAGCTTGGGGCCAACCTTTTGCTGGATAATCTGCAGGATTTCCGTGGGATGTCCTGTGGATTCCACCACATACTCTGCCCGGATAGTGAGCGGATCCACGTGGAACCGGGCCAGCTCAGTTGCGGTCCAGTTCAGCACCAGACCCGTCACCCGATCTTTCCTGATCATCACATCCTCTACACTGAGCAGGTTGAAGATCTTGGCCCCTGCCTGGCAGGCCTTGGAACCGATGGTGGTAATGGCCTCCACAGAATCTGCGGTATAATACCCTTCCTGATACAGGCGGCAGGATACCCCGAACTCGTCGAAAATCCGTTTTCCCTCCTCCTGGACCACCAGTTCATTGAACATCATCCCACCACCCCACATTCCCCCCCCTATGCTCAGCTGCCTCTCCAGCACCACCACCTTAACATTCTCCTTGGCCAGGTAATAGGCGGCCGCCAAACCGGCCGGCCCCGCCCCGGCCACGGCCACATCCACCTCCACGTGGTCCAGAAGCTTGGCGAAGTATCTCTCCACGATGGCCCTGGTAATCACCACATCATCCAACATTCCGCGTTTCTCCGGCATAGTCTGAACCCTCAAAAATTACTGGGGAATAAGCCATTACTCTGAGCGAAGGATCATTTGCGCGAGCCCTCTTTGTAAAAAGGCGGTTTCACCACCCGGGCCGGCACTAACTTGTTTCTGATGAGAATCTCCAGTTCTGTTCCTACAGCGGCGTATTTTACGGGGATATACCCCATCCCGATGCCTTTGTTCAGGGAGGGCGAGAAGATCCCGCTGGTCACCTGGCCCTTCTTTTGTCCACCCACACACAGATCGTAATGCTGGCGCGGGATGGCTCGCTGCTGCATCTCAAAACACACCAGCCGGCGAGATAGTCCTCTTTCCTTGAGATCCAACAGGGCCTGCCGTCCGATGAAATCACCCTTGTTCAGCTTGGTGATCCAACCCAGGCCTGACTCCAACGGATTGGTGGTCCTGTCGATGTCCTGGCCGTACAGGGCGTATTTCATCTCCAAGCGCAGCGAATCCCTGGCTGCCAATCCCACGGGCTGCAGTTCAAACTCCTGGCCGGCCTCCAGGACACAATCCCAGATCTGATGGGCGTGCTGGGGGTCGAGATAGAGTTCAAAGCCATCTTCGCCCGTGTAGCCAGTGCGCGAGATGAGCATGGGACATCCGCACACACTACCCCAGGCGAAGGAGTAGAAGGCGATCACCTTCAGGTCCAGATCTGTTAATTTGGCCAGAACATCCTCGGCCCGAGGACCCTGGATGGCCAAAAGGGCATAGGCAGCGCTGCGGTTCAGCACATCAGTCTGACCGTCCCCGTTGTCCAAGAGCCACTGGAAATCCTTATCGATGTTGGCGGCATTGACCACCAGGATATATGAATCCTCACATCTGTAAACCAACAGATCATCCACGATGCCCCCATCCGGATAGCACATGGCAGAATACTGGACCTGGCCGATCTGGAGCAGAGAAGCGTCGTTGATGGTCATTTTCTGGACAAAGGCCAGGGCCTGGGGACCGCGGATCTCTATTTCCCCCATGTGGGACAGATCGAACATACCCACCGTCGAGCGAACCCGGAGATGCTCGTTCACGATACTGGTGTACTGGATGGGCATGGCAAAGCCGACAAAGTTGACTATACGAGCGCCATGGCGCACATGCATCTCGTAGAATGGCGTTTTTTGACCCGGCTCTCCAGCCATCCTCACCTCCAGGACAAAAAGGGATTCGGTCGCGCACACCGGCGTTCAAAATCCCTGGCGCAGAATTCTGAAGAGCTTCAGCTCTTCACCGTTTTCTTACCCCTAATCCCTGCAGATTCCTCAACACCACAGCCGAACTTATCGCGGAAACAGCATATAATATATCGACGACAGCCTGTTTTTGCAAGGGAAAAGCAGGAAACATCGGGCAATAAGGGGTGATTCCTCCGCCAAATTCTCCACTGAAGACAAAGATCATGGCAAGCCCAACTCACGCCGGAGAAACTTCCCGGTGTACGACCTCTTATCGCGGGCCACTCTCTCCGGCGTCCCTCTGACCACCACCCTGCCTCCTTCCTGACCACCCTCGGGACCCAGGTCGATGATGTAGTCGGCCGTCTTGATCACATCCATGTTATGCTCGATGACCAGCACGGTGTTTCCCATGTCCACCAGGCGATTGAGAACGTTGAGCAGCATGTTGATATCCTCAAAGTGCAGGCCTGTGGTGGGTTCGTCCAGAATGTAGAAGGTACTACCAGTGCTTCGCTTAGAAAGCTCCGTGGCCAGCTTCACCCTCTGGGCCTCTCCGCCGGACAGGGTGGTAGCCTGCTGCCCCAGGTGGATGTATCCCAGACCTACATCGACCAGGGTTTGCAGCTTGCGCCGAACCGGGGGAATGTTCTCGAAGAAAACCAGGGCCTGGCCCACGGTCATGTCCAGAACCTCGGCGATGCTTTTGCCCTTGTACTTCACCTGCAGGGTTTCCCGGTTGAACCTCTTGCCATTGCAGACCTCGCATTTCACATATACATCGGGTAAAAAGTGCATCTCGATCTTGATGATGCCGTCGCCGGCGCAGGCCTCACACCGTCCGCCCTTGACGTTAAAGCTGAAGCGACCCGGCCGATATCCTCGCACCCTGGATTCGGGAAGCCGGGCATAAAGCTCGCGTATATGGGTGAACAAACCCGTGTAGGTGGCGGGGTTGGAGCGGGGGGTACGACCGATGGGCGACTGGTCAATGTTCACAACCTTATCGATCTGCTCCAGTCCCTCGATTCTATCGAACTCCCGGGGAACCAGCTTCGAGTTGTAAAACCGTTTAGCCAATGCCCGATAGAGAGTCTCGCTCACCAGGGTGCTTTTGCCCGATCCGGAGACACCGGTCACGCAGGTGAAAACCCCCAGCGGAATATCCACGTTCAGGGATTTGAGATTGTTGCCCCGGGCACCGATGATGCGCAAGCGGCCCTTTTTTCTAGACCGCCGGCGAGAGGGAATGGGAATGGACTTCTCCCCTTTCAAGTACAGCCCCGTCAGGGAACGGCTGCATCTCTGAATCTCCTGTGGAGTCCCCTGGGCAATGACCTCTCCGCCGGCCAGGCCGGCGCCCGGACCCAGATCAATGACGTGATCAGCTGCCAGGATGGTGGCCCGATCGTGCTCCACCACTAAAACGGTATTGCCCAGATCCCGCAGGCGGGTGAGGGTGTCCAGCAAGCGGCGGTTGTCTCGCTGATGCAGGCCAATGCTGGGCTCATCCAGAATGTACAGCACGCCTACCAGCTGGGAACCGATCTGGGTGGCCAGCCGAATCCTCTGGGCCTCACCGCCGGCCAGGGTACTGGTCGCTCGATCCAGGGTCAAATAGTCCAGGCCCACGTTCACCAGAAATCCCAATCGCTCCCGTATCTCCTTCAGGATCTGACGGGCTATCTGCAGCTCTTTGGTGCTGAGCTGCA
Source organism: uncultured bacterium (assembly GCA_965370845.1). GTDB lineage: Bacteria > SM23-81 > SM23-81 > SM23-81 > SM23-81 > DAOVRJ01. Next base: position 2,410 of record CBDUWG010000108.1, on the reverse strand, counting down.
AATTGGCGAAAAAATCCACCGTCTCCCGAACCGACTTCGCGGTCACCTGAGCGATATTCAGGCCCGATATCCTCACCGACAGGCTTTCTTTGCGCAACCTGGCCCCGTGACACTGCCCACAGGGACGGATGCTCATGAACCTCTCTATCCACGCTCGTATACCGCTGGACTGCGTCTGCCGGTACCGTCTGGTCAGGTTCGGAATGATCCCCTCGAACCCCCCGTAGTGCTCCCAGAGACCCCTTCGGTTGCGCGGCTTGTATCTGAACCGGAACTCCTCCTCCCCCGAACCGTACAGCAGGACCTGCTGCACCTTGGGTTTCAGCTCAGCAAAGGGAGTTTCCAGACGGAAACGATATTTCTCAGCCACCGCCTGGAGCTGATGGTCAAACCAGCGTCCCATGGGCTTGCCCCAGGGCGTCAATGCTCCCTCACTGATGGGCAAACCCTGATCCGGCACCACCAGCCGGGGATCAATTTCCATCTTTGAGCCCAGCCCTCCGCACGCCGGACAGGCGCCATAGGGACTGTTGAAGGAGAACATCCGCGGGGACAGCTCCTCGTAGCTGATACCGCAATGGACACAGGCGTACTTCTCGCTGAACAGGTGCTCCTGAGCCCCGATCACCTGCACGATGATCACTCCCGAGCCTAATTGCAGCGCGGTCTCCACCGAATCTGCCAGACGGCCCCTCACCGTTTCAGAGATCTTGAGCCGGTCCACCACCACCTCTATGTTGTGCTTTTTCCTCTTCTCCAGCCGGAATTCTGTTTCCACATCCTGGACACGCCCATCCACCCGCACGCGAACATAACCCTCCCGGCGAATGCCCTCGAAAACCTCCCGGTACTCCCCTTTTCTGCTCCTGACCAGAGGAGCCAGGATCATCACTTTGCTCTGCAGCGGCAGGGCCATGATGGCGTCCACCATCTGCTGCGGAATCTGCTGAGCGATCTTCCGGTCGCAGCTGGGACAGTAAGGCACACCGATCCGGGCGAAGAGAAGCCGCAGATAATCATAGATCTCCGTCACGGTGCCCACGGTGGACCGGGGGTTTTTGGAGGTACTTCTCTGCCCGATGGAGATGGCCGGCGACAGGCCCTCGATGTAGTCCACATCGGGCTTCTCCATAACCCCGAGGAACTGCCGCGCATACGCCGACAGGGATTCTACATACCGTCGCTGTCCCTCAGCGTAAATGGTGTCGAAAGCAAGGGAGGATTTTCCCGAGCCGGAGAGACCGGTCACCACCACCAGAGCGTTGCGTGGAATCTCCAGATCGATGTTCTTCAGGTTGTGTTCTCGCGCCCCTTTTATGATAATGGATGATGTGGACACGATCCCCTTTTCTCCTCTCTCAACTACCTGGGGGGGCGGAAGCTTGAAAATCTGGAAACTATTGGCAGGTGCGCCCTCGAATCTCTGATCCACCTAAAATATAAGGGCGGAACCTACCGTAGGTCAACAAAAAAAACCACCGGGTCTCTTCTTCAGAAACCCGGTGGTCGATGAAATGAGCCGGATCGCCTCAATCCAGCCTAAATAGATGTGGGGTTGACAAATTTGTCTATATCAGCCTGATTTTTTTTGGTCTGCTGACGTCAATTTATCAACCCCGCAGATGATCTGGGGAAAACATCAGAACTTCTCGTTGAGAAGCATCAAATATTCCAGGAGTTTCTCCTGCTCTTCGGCGAGTCTTCTGGCCACATCGAAATCGCCCCTCTCGATGGCCTTCTGCATTTCCTGATCCAGGGACTCTATTCTGGCCTCCAAGCTTTTCCGATCCACCCTTCGGAAAGGCCTGGACTTCACGCCTTTTTTTTTGCTTTGCGTTGCCATGTGATCATCCATTCACATTAAAAACCCACTTGGTTAACTTTCTGCTGCCCAGGTTCCTTACGGACTCTTTTACCACAGCGCTCGCTGTGTTTTCTATTTGAGCAAAAGGTGTGCCAATTTCTTCGGGAGATCAAACACTTCTGGCGGGACCTTCATCTTGTTGTGTGACGCTATATTACGAAGCTTTCTGCTATGTTTCGGTGGAAACAGAACATGGGGAATCTGTGAGGAAGGTTCTTGCAGAAAGGACCAATTCTCGTACATCTCGCAAAATGCGACTTGAGATGGAGAAAAGCGAGTTTGGAAAGTTTAGAGAGCTCAGAGAGTTGGAAGAGTTTTGAGAGTTTAGAGAGAATAGCAATGGCAATGGCAATAGCAATGGCAATAAAAAGCAAAGTCGGCAGGAGACAGGAGGCAGTTAGCAAATCAAAAAATGTAGCGTCCTTACTCCTGTGAGGTCGAGCTTTTTTCCTTCCGAGTCTCGAATCTCGAGTCTCGGCTTTTCATCCAGCATCAAGCTTGCTATATTGTAGAAAAGGGTAGTCGAGCCTGTAAAAAAAGGCTATA
>CBDUWG010000107.1:0-6704 GCA_965370845.1 uncultured bacterium | reverse complement strand
GTGCTAATACGTTTGTGAAAAATTTCTCAATCCAGCAGGAAATGCCCGTGAAGGTTTTAAAGACCAATCGCGAACAGTTTGAGCTTTTCCTCGAGAAGATCGTGGGGGATGGTGTGTTATATGCTAACGTGGAGGACGAGGAAGGCCAGATTCATTTCCAGAAACTTCCCCTCGATCAACTAAACAGGGTTACCCTGGGGAAGGCCAGAGCCCTGGAGACTAGCAAAGCCTTTTTCTTTACCCCGCGTACTAAAGTGGCTGAGTATCCCTCGTCTTCCACGGCGGAGATCACGGCTACGAAGATGACCGTGCTGGGTCTCAAAGCCTGTGGCCTGAGGGCGCTTCAGCTACTGGACCGGGTATTCATGGATGATATCACGGATCCATTTTACCAGGCCAGAAGGAAGAACAGCACCATCATCACCTGTGATTGCACCGAGCCTTGGGAGACCTGTTTCTGCACCGAAGTGGGCCATTTACCTTATCCCGAATCCGGATTCGACCTGAACCTCTCGGTTTCAAACGGCCAGATTCTGGTAGAGGTGGGTACCAAGAAGGGCGAGGCCCTGGTAGCGGAGCACTCTGGATTGTTCGCCGAGGCCGATAAAGCCCTACTGCAGCAGAGGGAGGCTAAGCGCAAAGCAACGGCCCAGCGTGTGAAGAAGATCAACGAGCGTTTCGGCATCTCAGTTCCATATCAAAAACAGGTTAAGGAATACCTGGACAGCCCGGCCTGGAAAAAGCAGGGATTAGCTTATTCCTGTGTGGAGTGCGGAGCATGCACTCATGTGTGTCCTACCTGCCGTTGCTTCTTGCTCTTCGATCAAAAGAAGGGAGACCATGCCGAGCGGGCCATGGTCTGGGATGTCTGTTTTTATCCCGGGTACTGGCGCATGGCCGGAAAGCTCACCCCCAAACCAAGACTTTTGGACCGCTTCCAGAACCGGTTTTCCTGCAAATTTGATTATTTTGTGGATAACTACGAGGCCATCGCCTGTACAGGTTGCGGGCGGTGCATAGAGGCCTGTATGGGCAAGATAGATATTCGCCAGTGTCTCAGCGAGATTCAAAAGTTGGAGAAGTCCCCTGCATAGAGGGTTGGTTTCTCATATGGCCAAGGTACAAAACCCATATTTTCCGCAAGAAGCTGAGATCCTCGAGGTGATCGAGGAGACGCCGACCATTAAGACCTTTGTGCTTCGACCGAAGGAGCCCATACCTTTTAAGGCTGGCCAGTTTATGGAGCTCACCGTTCCGCAGCTGGGTGAGGCCCCGTTTACGCCCTCCTCTTCTCCCCATAAACCGGAGCGGATGGAGATCACCATCCTGCGTACGGGAACGGTGACCGATGCTCTGCACCAGATGAAAGCGGGTCAACTGGTGGGCCTAAGAGGACCTTTTGGCAAGGGATATCCAGTGCAGAAATTTCACGGCAAGGAGGTCCTGGTGGTTGGCGGGGGTGTCGGATTGGCGCCCTTGAGGTCTTTACTCTACACCTTATTTCACAACATCGACAAATTCAAGAGGGTTTCCATAAAGTATGGAGCTCGCCAGCCTGAGGAGCTCTGTTTCCAGAGAGAGTTCGAGAAATGGGGGAAGTTGGAGGGTGCGGACATAGATGTGACCATCGATGTGCCTGCACCCGGCTGGACCGGAAAGGTAGGTCTGGTGACCACCCTGCTGGATGATCTGGACCTGGATGTGAAGAGCTGCTACGTGGTTTCCTGCGGGCCAGATGTGATGCTTAAATTCGTCACCCTTAAATTGCTGGATGTGGGATTCCGGCCCGAGCAGATTTATCTGTCCATGAACCGGAATATGAGTTGTGGTGTGGGCAAGTGCGGGCACTGTGCCGTCGGGCGCTATTTTCTATGCAAGGATGGGCCGGACATGAACTACGCTGATGTTATGGACGTACCCGGTCTTTTTGGATAGGGCAAGAGGTGATCATGGCTTCATCGAAAATCAACAGCACCAAAACCATCTGTCCTTTCTGCTCGCTGCAGGATTGGCTCAAGCTGCAGTGGAGTCGTTCTACCGCGCGTTTCACCAAGGATTCTTTTATCTCCGTTGATTACGATGCGCAAAATCACATCAACGAGGGATCCCTGTGTGCTCGGGGAAACGCCGTAGCAGAGCTGGTTGATCATCCCCAACGCCTAATCTGTCCTCGCCTGAACGGGCAGGATGTTGATTGGGGAGAGGCGTTTTCTCACGCGGCCACTTCCCTGAAGGACCTGGCCAGGAAGCATGGCCCTGAGGCTGTAGGGGTTCTGGCCGGGGGTGGGTTGACTCTGGGAGAGGCCCTGAGCCTGGAAAAGCTAGCCCGGGAGGTCTTGAAAACTCCTTATGTGGCAGCTCTTTTTCCCGATGATAGCGCCGTCTTTCACAGTTTGGCCCGTCTGGGTTGGGATGCCGGTTTTAGCCTGAAAGATCTTCAGGAGCGTCAGGTGATGCTTCTGGTAGGGGATGTGTTCACAGAACATCCGGTAATCTCCAAACGGATTCTGCGGGCTAAATACAAATATAGGGGGCATCGTCTCTTTGTCATCGATTCCATGGCCACCCCGACCACCTGGTTTGCCAATGAGCATCTTCAGCCCATCCCGGGCACAGAGGTTCTGGTTTTAGCAGGTATTGCCCAGATGCTCTCGGCCTCGGCCAAAGAAAATGCAGGGGAGTTTCCCCTAAAATTGGACCTGGGGGCCATAGCTAAGCGAACAGGTGTTTCCCAGGAGCAGATGGGTAAGGTGGCCTCGGCCTTGAGCTCTGCCTCGGATGGAGCCATTATCCAATCTAATCTATATGGTCACCAGGGTTTACCAGGGCCCTGCGCTATTCTCGGGCACGCTCTGGCTCGCCTGGCAGGGGGTAAGTTTTCCTTTTTGCACCTTCCTGTATTCTGTAATAGTCGGGGGGTCTTTCAGGTCCTTTCCTCTGCAGAAAAAGGCCAGAGGGTCGTCTCCGGTCCGCAGATCTTAGAGATGGTGACTGAGGGCAAGATTAAGGGACTTTTGCTGTTTGGACTGGATCCCCTCTCGGCGGTGCCCTCGGAGAAATTGGAGGAGGTCCTGGGAAAGCTTGAATTTCTCCTGGTGGCTGATGTATTGCCCACACATTCGACGCCGTTGGCTAATGTCCTTTTGCCGGCAGCCACCGGACCCGAGAAAAGTGGGCAGTTGCTGTACTTAAACGGTGAGAAGCAAGATTTTGAGTCTGCTATACCCGCTCCTGGCCTGGCCTGGCCGGAGAAGGATATCATCGAGAATCTGGCCCGTAAACTATCTCCCAAACATGATTTGTCCGCAACGTCTCAAGAGATCGATGAGAGATTGAAAGGGGGAGCTAAAACCCCCTGGATGGAGATGCTTGCGGAGGCGGAGCCTGTTCTGGGCAAGAAGCTATCTGCCGACGAGGGCAAAGAGACGGCCTATCCTCTCTTCCTGGTGCCAACCGCTGTGCCGGCTCACCTGGGAGATGGTAGCCTCTCCAGGCATTTAAGCTGGGCGCAGAAAACCTGCGGCAGCCCCTGTATCTGGGCCAGCGCCGCTTTAATGAAAGAGCTGAGGTTGGTAGAAGGAGCCAGGGTCCAGGTTTCTTCCAAAGCTGGCAGGGCTATTTTCCCTCTGGTGCTGGACCGCAAATTGTCTAAAAATGTGATCTCCGCTCCGGCTCATTTTCCCCAGGTGCGTCGGCTTTTTTCCTGGAAACTCGATCCCCAATATGGAGATCTGGAACTGGGGCCTGAGCGAGTTTTGCTGTCCCTCCCGAAGGAGAGCGGTTGAGTTGAACGAAAAGATTACCAGTCAAAAGGTCATCGTTCTCAATCTGGATTACTGTATCGGATGCCGCAGCTGTGCTTCCGCCTGTACCGAGAGTCACCATCAGCATCTCAATCTGGTTCACGGCCAGGTGGGAGAGCTGGCGGTTCTCCCGCATCACTGCCGACACTGCCAACAGGCGGCCTGCGTGGCTGCATGTCCGACTCAGGCCCTTGAGCAGGATGAGAACGGGGTCGTTCTTCGACACAACAGCCTCTGCGTTGGCTGTAGATCCTGTGTGTACGCCTGTCCTTTCGGCGTCTTGGACGAAGAGCTTTTGCAGCATATTTCCGCGAAGTGTGACCTGTGTGTGGACCGCACCAGCCAGGGGCTTGAGCCCAGGTGTGTGGCCACCTGCGTCTCCGGGGCGCTCACTTTTGAGGATTTGTCTGAGGTGTGGGAGGAAGGACGTCTGCAGGTGGGGTCGCGTATTATCTCTCGAAGCCCGTGGAAAAGAGCATAGAGGACGGATTTATGGAAAGAGCGTTTTACCCTCTCATTTATTTTCTTATTTTCCCCGGTTTTCTGTTCACCAGCATTATAGGGCTTTTGTCCAGCTGGGTGGACCGAAAAGTGACGGCACGGGTTCAGTGGCGGGTGGGACCTCCCTGGTATCAGCCTTTTGTTGATTTATTCAAGCTGATGGGCAAGGAGACCATCGTTCCCGCCGGGCACAAAGCATCTCTTTTTCTCCTGGCGCCTTTATTGGGTCTGATAGGAGTAACGCTGGTTTCCACCATATTATGGGTGCTGAACCTGGATCCGGAAAGCAGTTTCGTGGGCGATCTGGTGGTGATTCTCTACCTGTTCACACTTCCCTCTTTGGCCGTGATCATTGGGGGAGCGGCTTCCAAGAACCCGCTGGGAGCCCTGGGGGCCAGCAGGGAGATGAAGCTCGTTTTAGGCTATGAGCTTCCTTTTCTCATCGCCATCTTTACCGTGGTCGTCAAGATCGGATCCATTCTGTTCCAGGACATTTTAGGTTTTCAACAGATCAACGGCATCATGCTCAGACATCCCTCGGGAATCATCGCCTTTGTGGTGGCCATCATCTGCACTCAGGCCAAGCTGACCATGGTTCCCTTCGACATCCCCGAGGCCGAGCAGGAAATTTTGTCTGGACCATTTGTGGAGTACTCGGGCGCCCCGCTGGCCGTCTACAAGCTCACTCGAGCAATGATGCTATTCACCCTGCCCGTTTTTCTGATCACCGTCTTTTGGGGCGGACTGCAGTTTTCCGGCTGGGATCTGTTGTGGACCGTCCTTAAATATGTGGCTCTGTTGGTGATCATTATATTGATCAAGAATACAAACCCTAGGTTGAGGATCGATCAGGCCATGAGGTTTCTGTGGGGACCGGTAACGGTCCTGGCCATCCTGGGTATGGTGCTGGCGGTAGTGGGACTGTGAACTTCGCTGGCCGGCGGTTGTTAAAGTGTAAAACTCTTGGAGAGCGACAGTGATTTTGAAAAACTGGGCATTGAAGAAATCGCCGTGGATCTTTCACCTGTGCACCGGCTCCTGCAACAACTGCGATATAGAGCTTTTGGAATGCCTCACTCCCAGGTACGATGTGGAGCGCTTTGGTATTCTGCTGGTGGGCAGTATCAGGCATGCCGACGCTCTGATAGTGACCGGGGCCTTGACCCGACAGTGTGCTCCTCGGCTTAAGGAGCTCTACGAGCAGATGCCCAAGCCGGGCCTGGTAATCGCCCTGGGACAGTGTGCCTGTTCCTGCAGCATTTTTAAGGGTTCCTACAACATAGTCGGCCCTATAGACAAAATCGTTCCGGTGGACATTTACATCCCGGGCTGTCCTCCCAAACCAGAGGCCATGATCTCGGGCATCGTCAAGGCTCTGGGAAAGCTGTGAGGATGGCCAGCCATTTTAAGGTGATTCTATGAGCGACGGAATTCTCACGTTGATCGAGCAGAAATTTGGCTCCCAGGTGGAGATACAGGAGAAATCTTCCACCCGAGCTTACGTTATGGTGGAGAGATCGGCCCTGCTGGACGTGGCCAGGTTCTTGTTCCAGGAGCATAGCGCTCGTTTTTGCACTGCTTCGGCTGTGGACACTCGCTGGGGCGTTGAGATTCTCTATCACTTTTCCCTGGATCTGGCCAATAATATCGTCACCGTCAAAGTTCTGGCCGAGAAGCCTTTTCTGCAGATGGAGTCTGTGGCCAGTTTCCTGCCTGCCGCTAATTGGATCGAGCGGGAGATTAACGAGATGTTCGGGGTGCAATTCCTCGGGCACCCGGACATGAGGCGACTCCTGCTGCCCGACGACTGGCCGGAGGGAGAATACCCATACAGGAGGACACAGCGTTGAGTCAAATTGTGCCCATAGGTCCGTATCATCCTCTGTTGGAAGAGCCGGAGTTCTTCACCCTGAAGGTGGAGGGGGAGCGGGTGGTGGATATGGATGTCCGCATCGGATACAATCATCGGGGCATCGAGAAGCTGGCTGAGAGCAAGACTTGGGACCAGGACACCTTTTTAGTGGAGAGGGTTTGCGGCATCTGCTCCACCTCTCACCCAATCGCCTATGTCAACGCCGTGGAGGATCTGCTGGAGTTGGAGATCCCGGAACGGGCCAAGTATATACGCTCTGTGGTGGCTGAGATGGAGCGTCTGCACAGTCATCTGTTGTGGGTCGGTCTGGCCGGGCATTTCATCGGATATAACACAGTCTTCATGTGGGCCTGGAAATACCGCGAGCCAGTGCTGGAAATTTTCGAGAGGATCACCGGCAACCGCAACCATTACGCCATGATGAGGATCGGCGGAGTCCGCAAGGACATCCTCAAGGAGGACATTCCCGATTTTCTAAAGGCCCTGGACGAGCTGGCCAAAAAGACTGAGATGCTCACCAAGGCGGT
>CBDUWG010000106.1:0-6784 GCA_965370845.1 uncultured bacterium | reverse complement strand
CATCTGTGTGCATAAGCCGATGAGACTGCACGAGAACATCTTTTCCACCGGCGAGCTTGATAGCATAGAACAGTCCCTGGCAGCTAAGACGGAAAAAGGAGTGGTTGTAGTTGTGGGATGTTCACATCCTACAATGAAAGTCGTTCTTGACGCTGCCGCGCAATTCGGGAGGGTTTGTGCCATTGTCGGTGGTTTCCACGGGTTCGATAACTATGAATTGCTGAGTGATGTGCAGATGATCTGCCCGACGCACTGCACGCAGCATATCCAGGAGATCAAATCTTTGTATCCTGAGAAATACATCGCCGGCGGAGCGGGGGCGATCATAGAAGTATAAAATGTCAATTTCGATTGCCAAGCAGGAGACGAGCAGATTGATCTACAGGCTGTGTGCTTATCCTGTCCTGCCCGGGCTCTTTATATCTTTCTGGAATGCCTGAAGCGAGGGCAACATCTTTTTGAGATGAGCCTCAGCGCATTTAATTAATAATCAGCGGCGTTATTTCTCGGGCTTAGAGAAGTTACACACGAAGAGGTCTCTGAACCATGTCCTTTGAGCTATTCTACATGCAAATTTTCAGTTTGGGTCTGCTAGTGCTGGTGGCTCACTTTGGCTCCAAGATCACCCGCCGTCTAAAAATCGGTGAAGTCGTCGGTCAGGTCCTTGGGGGACTTGTTGTTGGTCCCATCCTTTTACTGTTTATCGAGCACAAATTTCCAGCATATAGGAGTGCTCTCAACTCGCTTCACTTTTTTGCCTTCGTTTTTTTGAGCCTTATCGCCTTTGGCATTGGCGACGAGCTGAATCGCGAAAAGTTCAGAAAGATCGGCAGAGGCATACTGGTTCTTTCTCTCATCGAGGGTTTTATCACCTGGACCTGTGTAACGGGGATTTTTCTGCTCCTGGGCTTTAAACCCATCGTGGCATTGCTCATCGGAAGCATCGGCATCGCCACCGCGCCTGCTGCCACCTTCGTCATCATGAACCGCCTGGATATCGGGGGAACCATGCGCAGCATGCTCGGCGGGGTGGTGGTTCTGGATGATGTCATCGAGATCATCATCTTCTCCATTACCTGTCAGGCGGCCCTGCTATTAGAAAAAGGCGGCGACTTTTCCTTGCCGGGGCTCTCTCTGCCTGTGATGCGAGAGCTCATCTATGCCTTGCTGATCGGGCTGGCGATCTTTCTTGTTCTCAGATTTACGCTGGAGCGGCGGTGGCTTGAACCCGAGGGGGCACGGGGCAGAGCAAAGCCCCTTCCCGGTCCGGAGTTCCTTTCGCGGCTGATCTCCGAATTGCCCGGTCCGTCCATGGAGGTGTTCATCATCGTGGCCGGCTGTGTGTGCCTGGGTGTTGGCCTGGCCCTTCACTGGCATCTTCCCTTTCTGATCACAGCCGTCGCCGCTGGCGTGCTCATTTCCAACTTGTATTCCCGGGAGGTGTTTCAGTCTCTGCGCATCGAAGGTGCCACCTCCATGTACACTCTGGTCTTTTTCGCTCTCATCGGGGCCAACGCGGACATCGAGGCCTTCCATCCGGAGAACTTTCTGGTCATTGGAGCCTACGTGGCGGCCAGGACGGTGGGAAAAATGGGTGGTTCCTGGTTGGGTTGCCGGATCACGCGAGTGGAGCGCCGGATGAGGAACACTTTGCCCAAGCTGATGCTGCCCCAGGCGGGCGTCGCCGCCGTGGAGGCATTTTTTGTGGCCACCGTTCTGGGCGGCGATGGAAAGACGGTTCTGAGCATCATCTTGCCAGGACTCGTTTTCTTCGAGATTGTCGGCGTGCTTTCATCAGAGCGCGCTCTGATTAAGTGGCGCTCCTGGATGACCGGAGGAGGAGAGCTTATCGGTGAGGAGGAGGTGATTCGGGAGAAACTCAACAGGGAGCCCCTGGCCATCAACCAGGTATTACATCCCGATTGTCTGCGAGTGCCCTTGAAGGTGTCCTCCAAAGGGGAGGCCATCTGGGAGCTGATTCGGACCATTCAATCGGCGGGATTCATCGATAACCCCGGGCAGGTCCTGGAGACCATCCTGCAGCGGGAGCGCCAGGGTGGGGTCACCATGGGAGATGGGATCGCCATCCCCCACGCCCGGTTGCAGAAGCTTCAACAGCCCGTGGTGGCCCTGGGGATATTACCCGAGGGGCAACCCATTCAGTGTGGCGGGTCCGGTGATCAGCCGGTGGATATCATGTACCTGGTGTTATCGCCTCAAAAGCCCCCCGAGCTGCACATCCAGGTGCTGGCTGCTATCGCCAGGCTGTTGCGAAGCAAGGAGGCCAGGGAGCAACTCCGCCGGGCCAGGAACGAGAAAGAGGCTATGGAGATCATCAACCAATATTCTACAGCGACCTGACGTTGTGGAGAGACGGATCGCATCGGCCAACTTGGAGATGCAGACGAAAGGAGGAGACAAAATGAAGCGCTGCAGAGGATTTGTTATCATTTGTACGGGACTGATGCTGTTGGCCACGAGCTTCGTCCCTGCTGCCGCTGAGAATCAAGCTTTGACGGAATTGGAACGCCGAGTGGATGCCCTTCTGGACCTGGGACCGCCGGCGGTTCTTGAGCTGAAAGATTTCGGCCAAAGCCTTGGAACAGTGGAGGCCATATACGACTATGTGACGAGAGAGATCGCATATGAGGCATACCAGGGACGTCTTCGCGGGCCGGATGGAACGCTACAGTCAGGATCAGGCAACGATGTGGATCAAAGCGAGCTCCTGGTGGCTCTGCTGCAGAGCATTGGAGAGAAATGCCGCTACGCCAGAGGAAAACGCCGAACTCCTCACGGAGACCAGGTCGATCATCTGTGGGTGCAGATCCAGGAGGGCGATATCTGGAAGGACCTGGACCCCGCTTTCGCGGAATTCATAACGCAGGAGAAACCTCGCCGGCCGATTTCCACGATGATCGTCATTCCCGATAATTTACTTCATAAGGTTCGTCTGGAAGTGAAGTTTCGCCTGATAGCCGCGGGCAAAAAGGAGGAGCGCTCGGCGCTTGTCCGCGAATTTGAGATCGCCGATCTGTACAATTGTCCCCTTACCCTGGCCAATCGTTTCGCCGGCCATAGGGAGGAAGAACGCTATGTAATTGAGGCTGTGCAATCGGTACTTCAGGTGGGGGAAGAGCTGCACAACGGAGAGGTGATCCCCGGGACGGAGGGAGAAAAACCTCCTGCTCCGTCGTCTCGATTGCCCGGGGTTTTCGATCAGGTGGAGGAGCAACCATCTGCTTCACAGCCGCCGCCCTCCGAGAGGGGATTGGACATCCTGTCCCAGTGGATCGAGGTACAGCTGATCTCTCCCGGCCTTCCACGGGATCGTTTCATCTACACCCTCTTTGACCGAGAGCAGGAGAGCGACGAATCCCTGAGCAGCCTTCATGGCCTGATCGCCGTCGTTGCCTTTGGGTTTTCTCCGGCCACGGTTACCGATGCGGTTCTTCAGAGACAGGTGCGCGCAGACATACCGGATATTAGGGCGTTGGCAGAATCCCTGGGCAAGATCTCCTCAAAGGGCTCCGGGCAGAGCGATCTCGCTGCTTTATTTGCCCCGGAGGATGCTGTGGCCATTAATCTGGCCTTGGAGAATGGACGGCGGGCCCTGGCCTGGACGGTTCTGCAGAGCTATTTTGTGCACTCTGACGAAGCTCTGCGAAATGTATCCGGGCAGGCCGATGTTTCAGCGTATCGCGGGGTTCCCCGGGCGGTCATGGCATCCGTGAGCTGTCGGGATGGGAAAATTCGCTATGACCTGGATCTGCGGCGCAACCCGGCCACATATACGATTCCGGACGATGAGCCCGCCGAGCTGAACAAGTTCCTCAATTACAATCGCGGGATCTTCGAATCGCGCCTGGAGGGTGAGATCTTAAAATCATTTGCCGGTCATGCCGGAATCACTGCCGGCGACGTATTGGCCGCTGCTGAGGAACAGAAGGTTCCTGTGCGCGTTATCGTGAAGAAGACCCGTGCTGATCTGAAAACTTGTACCCTGGATCGTCCGGCAAAAACTCTTATCAATAAGGCGTTGAACAAGGGGAAGACGGTTGTTTTGCCAGAGAAGCCGGTGATCCTGGCCGGGGTGCCGCGCATAGCCTGGTATGAATATAATCCTCAGACAGGCTACATTGAAGGGGTATTTCCATCGGGCAAGCATCAGGCGATGACGGAATATATACTGGAAGATATTGTCATCAAGACCCTGGTTTCCCAGGGCATGTCGTATTTCTCCTCCATGATCGCGGGTTACTATTTTAGCGTTGCCACCGGGCTGGGTCATTTTTACGCCTGTCTGCTGGATCTTGAGGACCCCGGCAAGCCCTGTTTCGGCACGGAGGATGTGTGCGGGCCGGCCAAGGCCGATGCCGTGATGTTCTGCAAGGCATGGTCAACAGCCAAGCAATACTTTGACATGGGCAGTGCGGCAATGAGCACGGACCTGGCCGGCCTGGTTCCCTGGCCCGATGCCTGGAAGGCCCTGGCCGGGGAACCGTGTGAGCGCGGTGCGTCTTACGGACTGAAGTGGTTCGGCTGTAAAAATTAGGAGGAGATGATGAAGCTGAAAGTGTCATCCGCGATCTTGCTGGCGATTTCTCTTTTTGTGTTCATACCGGACCTGGCGGTGAGTGTCGAGAAAATTGATGAGATCGAGCCCAACAATAAGTTGAAAGAAGCTCAGGCCATCACCATCCCCTGCGTGATCTCTGGATCCTTTTCCGAGCGGGCGGAAAAGGATATCTATACCTTTACCGTGCCCCGGGAAGGACTTCCCTCTCTGTACGTCATCTTGACCAACCGGAACGACCTCAACCCCACGTTGGATATGTTGGATGAGAACGGCAAAGTTCTGACCAGGTCCGATTTTTTTAAAGACGGCCAGGGAGAATATCTGACCAGCCTGAAGCTGGAGCCCGGCGAGTATCTCCTGCAGGTGGGTCGGCATGGCGCTGGAAAGACCGACGGTCTGCCATATACTTTAAGCATCGATCAGGTTCCTGAGGTCAGCCCGGAGGATGTGCGAAAAGCGCTGGATAAAGCTCTGGATTATCTCGTTTCCCAGCAGGGGGACGATGGCGGGTTCCCGGAGGTGAAATTAGGCATCGTCTCGGCTCCGGCCATGGTGATCCAGGCTCTTTTGGGAGCCGAGTGCCTGGAGCGCGATGACTGGGATGCTATTTACAAGGCCATCGATTTCGTGAAAACCTATTACAAGGACCCCGCCGATTACAAACAGGATCGCCACGGGCTCAAAAATGCCGGGGGGATATTTGCTCAAAAGAGCCTCTACGAACTCGGCATCGCCCTGACGGCTTTCATCGAGGCTTATGCTGTGGGGGCAGGGGATGATCTGGCGAACATCATCCACGATGGTCTCGACTACCTCTTACGAGCCCAATTGACCAAGGACCGTCCGGCTATCATCGACGGTCCTATTCCGCGGGATTCGAAATATTATGGTGGCTGGCGATACGGGGCCGACTCCAAGGACGCGGATATCTCCGTGACGGGATGGCAGATCATCGCCCTTACAGCGGCCAAGAGCGCCGGTTTCCAGGTGCCTGCTGATCGTTTCGACGCGGCGCTCCAGTTCATACGCCGTTGCTACCGGGAGGACAAGGGTGAGTTCGCATATATGCCGGACGGCAATATAGGCACCGGGCGCTGCGCCATGGGAGCCCTGTGCATGCAGCTTCTGGGGACAGGAGACGAGCCGGAGGTGCAAAATGCTCTGCGGGCCATCTTGACCCGGGCTCCCACCTGGGAGGGAGAGACTCTGGGCGACGCGTATCCTTTTTACTACTGGTACTATGGCACACGGGCGGTGTACCTGGCCGGGGGTGAGACCTGGGATCTATGGCATCAGGCCACCTGCGGCATGCTGGTCCGCCATCAGAACGCAGACGGCAGCTGGGAGCTGAATCAGAAAGAATTGAGCAAGCTGGACAAGATATACGGAACCTCTTTGGGGGCATTGATCCTGGAGCTTTGCTGTGGAAGCCCGCCCATCTATCTGCGAACGGACAAGGCGCCGGCGCGAAAGGTTCCCCCGCCGCGCGACGAGATAAGCGTCTCCATCGAAACTCCCGTGGCAAATGCTATGATTCAAGGGCCGGTGGAGATCAGGGCGATTCCGGTGGTGCCGGAACGGGTGACGGTGAAGCGGGTGGTCTTTTACCTGGATGGCGAAGAGTTGGGCGAGCTCACCGAGGGTCCCTGGGTTTGGCAGACGGATCTGGGACCGGGAGTGAAGATCCATCAGTTCAAGGTGGTCGCGGAGAACGATCTGGGCAAGCAGGCCGCGGCAGAGGTGGCCACCAGGCAGGGACAGAACCGGATCCGGGTGCGCATCGTGCAGCCGCGCGGTGGGATCGTCCTGGGCGAGAAGGAGCTTTTCGTCAAAGCATCGGACCACCCGGATTCACCACTGCGTGGTCTTGCCGTTGAGGTAGATGGCCAGGAAGTTTACAGCGGAGAAGGACCGGAGTATCGAGCCGAATACGATTTCGGCACTGTGGGGGGACAGGAGATCGTGGCCACGGCGGTCAACGCCCTGGGGAGCGAAGCCGTCGATCGCGTCAAGCTCAAGGAGCAGAAGCCTCTGGAGGTGGATTTTGTGGCCACCGTGACGGATCAGGACAACAACTACATCCTGGATCTGGAAAAGGAAAGCTTTTCCGTCCTGGAAGACGGCGTCCCCCAGGAGATACTCCGCTTTAGCCGGGAGCTGACCCCCGTGTCCATGGCCATGGTGCTGGATGTAAGCGGGAGCATG
>CBDUWG010000105.1:0-6785 GCA_965370845.1 uncultured bacterium | reverse complement strand
CCGAAAATTAACAGGGCATCGCTTAACTGCGGCAACAAACCCCAATTTATAGCTATTCCCAAATCGTTCCGCAGAGGGGGTAGCGGAGGACAGCGAGGCTGGCGGCTGGCCGAACGAAGAGTGAGGACAGTATGGCCGCAGGCCATAGCCAGCCGGTGCGGCGAAGCGGCACGCTGGCTGCAGCGAGGGGGACACCTCCCCCCACAACCCCACCAGTGGCAATGGCAGTAAAGAGCAAAGTCGGCAGTTGGCAGTCGGCAGTGGGCAGTAAGCAGATCAAAAAATGTAGCGTCCTTACTCCTGTGAGGTCGAGCTTTTTCCTCCGCCTTTGAATTGTCTTTGCCTTTATCCACTATCCAGAATCCAGGATCGGTTTTTCTTTTACTAATCTCGAGTTTCATTTCTCAGCCACCCAAGGGAGAACATTCATTGTCCCTACCCATTCCACCAAAGACCACTGTCCTGATCGTTTTCTGCGCCGTCTACCTCTTTTTGGTCCTCAGCCGGCGGCACAGAGCCCTGGCCCTGTGGGTGGGAGTGACCCTGCTGCTTATTTTCGGGAGGGTGACCCTGGGCGGTCTGGTTTCAGATATCAACTGGAATGTCATCGGTATCTTCGCCGGCACCCTGGTGATGGCTGAGCTGTTCATCCACTCCAAAGTGCCGGCCAGGCTGGCCGCCATCTTGGTTGACCGCTCCGATACAGTGGGCATAGCCATCCTATGGGTCTGCGCGCTGACCAGCTTCATCTCCGCCTTTGTGGAGAACGTGGCCACGGTGCTCATCGTGGCGCCCATCGCCCTGGAGCTCTCCCGGCGCCTGAAGATCTCCCCGGTGACCTTTCTCATCGCCCTGGCCATCTCGTCCAACCTGCAGGGCACGGCCACCCTCATTGGGGATCCGCCCAGCATGATCCTGGCCGGCTACCAGAAGATGAGCTTCAACGATTTCTTCTTCCTGGGGGGCAAGCCGGGCATTTTCTTCGCCGTGCAGTTGGGCGCTCTGCTCTCCTTTGTAGTTCTCTATTTTCTGTTTCGCAGGTACAAGCAGCCCATCCGGCAGATCGAGGTGGAGCGGGTGCAGACCTGGTTTCCCACCCTGCTTTTAACTCTGATGGTTGTCTGTTTGGCCGGATCCTCCTCCCTGGACCCGGATTTCCGGTACCTTGGCGGCGTCATCTGTATCTTCTTTGGCCTGTTGGGCCTGGTGCACCAATTTCTGCGGGACCGCAGGAAGGGTCAGCGGCAGAGGTGCCGGCAGGTGTTAAAAGAGTACGACTTGGAGACCACCTTCTTTTTGGCGGGGATCTTCGTCATGGTGGGTGCCCTGACCCGGGTTGGCCTGATCGGCGACCTGGCCAGGGGTATACAGCTCATCACCGGGGACAGCGTCTTCTGGGCCTATACCGTTATCGTGTGGGGCTCGGTCATGTTCTCCGCTTTCGTGGACAATGTGCCCTATTTGACGGCCATGATTCCCGTGGCCGCCATGCTGTCCCAGGGCCTGGGCGTCCCTCCCCAGCTGTTGATTTTCGGACTGCTCATCGGCTCCTGTCTGGGCGGCAACATCACCCCCATCGGGGCCTCGGCCAACATCGTGGCCGTGGGCCTGCTGCGCCGGGAGGGATATCACGTGAGCTTCGGGGAGTTCGTCAAGATAGGTTTGCCCTTTACCCTGGCCGCAACGCTGGGAAGTTACCTGTTTGTTTTGTGGGTCTGGAGCTAAAACTACTTGACAAGCCCGTTTCTTCTTTTTAATTTGGAAAATCTACCTCACGGAATGGTCCAGGAGAAGGTTGGGGAGGAGTTATGAAAAAGATCTGCATGATCGGCAGCGGATACGTGGGCTTGGTCACGGGAGCTTGTCTGGCCGATTTCGGCAACCAGATCACCTGCGTCGATGTGGCTGAGGAGAAGATCGCCTCTTTGAACCGGGGCCAGATCCCCTTCTACGAGCCCGGGCTGAGAGAGCTGGTGGAGCGCAACAAGGCCAAGAAAAGGCTTGTCTTCACCACCGATCTGCCCGAGTCCATCCGTAAGTGCGAGATCGTGTTCATCGCCGTGGGCACGCCCATGGATAAAGACGGAGCCGTGGATCTGTCCGCCGTTTTCGATGTGGCTCACACGGTGGCCGAGAATCTAAACGGCTATAAGATCGTGGTGAACAAGAGCACGGTTCCGGTGGGCACGGGTGCTCGGGTGCGGCAAATTATCCAGGAGCATACCGGTGGAAAGGTGGAGTTCGACGTGGTCTCCAATCCCGAATTCCTGAGAGAGGGATCGGCCATCGGCGATTTTATGCATCCGGATCGAGTGGTGATCGGGACCAGCAGCACCAGGGCCATGAAGATAATGTCCCGAATATACCGCTCCCTGTATCTCATAGAGACCCCCATTATCAGGACCACCGTGGAGACGGCCGAGCTGATCAAATACGCCTCCAACGCCTTTTTAGCCACCAAAATATCCTTTATCAATGAAGTTGCCATTCTCTGCGAGCAGGTGGGCGCCGATATCCAGGTGCTGGCCAAGGCTGTGGGGCTGGATGGCCGGATCGGTTCCAAGTTCCTCCACGCCGGAGCGGGCTACGGAGGCTCGTGTTTTCCCAAGGACACGGTGGGTTTTTTAAAGGTGGCCGAGGCCGCTGGCACGGAGCTGAAGATCGTCAAGGCGGCCGTGATGGCCAACGAGGAACAGCGCAAATGGATGGTTCAGAAAGTGATCCAGGCAGTGGGCGATCTGACCGGAAAGACCATCGGGGTCTTGGGCCTGTCCTTCAAGCCCAGGACGGACGATGTCCGGGAGGCACCGGCCCTCTACATCATTCAGGACCTGCAGAAGCGGGGGGCTAAGATCAGGGCGTATGACCCCGTGGCCATGCCCAACGCCGGCCGGGTCCTTGACCGGGTGATCTTCTGTGATGATGCCTATGCCGTTTGCCAGGGAGCAGACGCTCTGGTGTTTATAACGGAGTGGAACGAGTTTCGCGAGCTGGATATGACCAGGATCAAGGAGTTGCTCAGAGAGCCGGTGATCATAGACACGCGCAACATCTACGATCCGGAGCGGATGGACAATTTGGGATTCAGGTATGTCGGCGTCGGGCGAGGGAAGCCTTGCCAGGCATAACCATCGTCCATACTGGGGGATGGCCATGATTGAGGGTGTAAAGACCAAGAAGCTGAACGTGATCGCCGATGAGCGGGGCAGGTTGATGGAGATCTTGCGCTGCGATGAGGAGGTCTTCCAGAAGTTCGGTCAGGTTTACATGACCACTACCTATCCAGGTGTGGTGAAGGGCTGGCACTACCATAAAATTCAGACGGACAACGTGGCCGTGATCCACGGCATGGTGAAGCTGGTCCTCTACGATGCCCGGGAGGAATCTCCCACTAAGGGCGAGGTCAACCAGTTTTTCATGGGCATCCACAACTCCATGTTTGTGCGGATTCCTAAAGGGGTCTATCACGGGTGGAAGTGCATCGGCAGGGATGAGGCCATCGTGATCAACTGTCCCACGGAACCCTATAATTACAAACAGCCCGATGAGCACAGGATTCCCTTCGATTCACCAGATGTGCCGTACGACTGGGAAATTGAGATGAAGTGAGCAGAGGGTGAGGCCCGGAGATTCTCCGGTGGCGTTTCTTTGATACGGCAGCATCACGGAGAAAGGTTGTTCCGGGCTGCCCGGGAGAAAGACAATGCGTAAAATTTTAGTGACAGGTGGGGCCGGTTTTATCGGCAGCAACTTTGCCAGACATATGCTCGCCGAACACTCGGACAGCCAAGTGGTCGTTTTAGATAAGCTGACCTATGCTGGCAATCTGGACAATCTAAAGGATATCTGGGATGACCCGCGCCTCACCTTTGTGAAGGGGGACATCTGTGATCGGAAGGTGGTGCAGGAGACCATGACCGGATGTGATGCGGTGATCAACTTCGCCGCCGAGACTCACGTGGACCGGTCCATCGGCGAGGCCGGCGCTTTTGTGCGCACCGACGTGTTCGGTACACACGTGTTATTGGAGGCAGCGCGAGAGTTGGGGGTGAGCCGGTATGTGCAGATTTCCACCGATGAGGTTTACGGCAGTATCAGCGAGGGGTCTTCCATAGAGAGCGATCCCCTGAATCCCAGCAGTCCGTATGCGGCCAGCAAGGCGGGCGCGGACCTTCTGGTTCTCTCCTATTATGTGACCCACAAGTTGCCGGCCTTAATCACGCGCAGCTCCAACAACTTTGGTCCGAACCAATATCCGGAGAAGCTCATTCCCCTGTTCGTGACCAACGCCCTGGAGAACAAATCCCTTCCCCTGTATGGGGATGGGCTCAACGTGAGAGATTGGCTCTATGTCCAGGACAATTGTCGGGGCATCGATTTAGTGCTCCAGCGTGGTGAGGTTGGGGAGATCTACAACATCGGCGGTGACAACGAGAGGACCAACCGGGAGATCACCGACTTGATCCTGCGATCTTTGGACAGGCCCGGATCTCTGGTGAAAATGGTGTCGGATCGTCCCGGGCACGACCGCCGGTATTCCCTGAAAAGCGAGAAGCTCAAGAGCCTCGGATGGGCGCCGAAATCGCGTTTTGAGGATGATTTGGTACAAACTGTGCAGTGGTACGCTCAAAATGAGCAGTGGTGGAGGAAGATCAAGGAGGGGCGAAAAGACTTTCAGGAGTACTACAAGAGGCAGTATGGAGTTGAGTGAATTTGGCTGTGGCCAGTGCGCTTTGGCAGTTTGCCACGAATTGTGGCGTTATGCCAAAGGGGTTATGGCCACTGGTGGTTTGCGCCGAGAGATTCGTGAGATTACCGTGACGGGCAGAGAGGGTTTATCCCGGCGCCAGACCGCGAGAACACAGGCTGAAGACGAAAGAGATCTCTGCGGGAGCCCAGTACGAGGGGCCGTTTTCACATTGCGGTCCGGCAAAGGTAAATGTTTCGGTGTCGAGGGTGCAAAAATTGCCCAATAACTTCATTTTTTTCTTGACTTCCCGGAGGGAAGGGGTTATTATTGTGTCCTCTTAAGAATGATGGGTAATTAAATGCATAGTTTCACCCTCTTTGCGAAAGGAGAAAAGTGATGGGAAAACTGGTGTGTGTTTTCCTGACGGCTCTGTTGGTGGCTGGGATCTTTGGATGTGGGCCCTATCGATGTCCCGAGGAAGAGCTCCTTCCGATGCCCGAGCCCGTGGTGATCACGGAATACGTGGAGAAAGAAGAGCTTGTCCTGAGCATGTCCTATATTCTTTTCTTTGGTTCGGGCAAGTATATGCCCTCCGACGGCAGTGCGGATGTTTTGGCGCAGATCGAGGATGAGATTCTCACCTGGGGTGGAAAGATGCGCCAGGCGGGTGTCCGGCTTGAGGTTGAAAAACTCTTGGTCTGGGGTGGTGTGGATGGACAGCCTCTGAGCCCGAGTTTTTACAAGGCTCTGCAAAATAATTACAGTTTTAGCTTCGCTCCGCCGGCATACAGTGGTGTGACTGCCTATGATGAGGGCAACCAGATGCTGGCCGAGGCGCGAGCCATGGAAATGGCCTCCTTTGTCGAGGGCCTGCTGGCCGATCAGGGGATCCAGGTGGATGGGCAGAAGGAGATCGGGGCCAGCAAGGCGATTGTCGTGGCCAAGGACGAGATAAATTTCAGTGCCCGCCGGGTGACCATCAAGGTGGAGGTGCGCGGGAAGAAGATGTGATCTCCAGCGGGGCCTTTTTGATTCTCTCGGGCAGTGGGCCATATTATTAAAGGAAAGCTATCCAGAAACGGAAATCTTTTTCCCTTGACATGTCAGTGGTTTTTTGCTAATTTCTGGCCAATTGTGCCAGGTGGTGAGTTGAACCCCGAATTTTTTTAAGTTGAAATTGTCTTTGTGATGGATTACCTGATGGGGTTTTGTTGGAGTGGAAGACCCCCGGGTCGGTTTTGTAACTGATTGCAAAGAGTCTCGTTAGAGACAGGATTTTGTTTTTCAGAACTACAGAAGAGGCAGAATGACCCAGGAGATGTCCGCCGTCTGAGGATTGTTCTCCAATCGGCTGGTGAAAATTTCTCTTGACATCTCACTGACGATGTGTTTTAATGTAGCACTTTGAAAGCATCGAAGAAAATCCGCTTAGGCACGGCATTCTTGATGTGAATGCTTTGCAGAGGGGTTTTTTGTATTCGCAGGGAAAGCGGAGATTAAAACTATATCTGCGTGAAGGAGGGGATTTATACATTTTTTTGTTGATGCAATTTGAAAGTTTTTGCAATTTAGGCAAGGATTTTGCTGATATTTGGCGCAATAGTAATGGAAGTCAAAGCATTGGCGAAAATTAACAGCCTTTTTAACAGGCAGCCTTTTCAAAGGAGGGGTGCAAATGCCTGGTTTATGGAAGGTGTGTACTTCCTTATTTAGTAGACAAACTTGGCCAACACATTCATCCGTTAACCCATCCACTCTAAAACCCGCGAAGGAGGGTATAAGAATGGATTCGAAGAGAAAGTTGTTCAATCTGGGGTCCGGTATCCTGGCCCTGTTCATCATCGTGGCCTTGCTGGGTTCCCTAAGCGCCACCGCTGTGGCCAGACCTGATCCTCCCAGTCGCGTGACGCGGGGAGAGGGGACAAAGAGCATCGCTGGCTCTTATATTTGGACCGACTCGCCCTATATTGCACCGGGAGGCAGCGGCACCTGGACCTTTTACGTCTATAACAACACCTCAGATGCCGACTGGTTAGATGGGGCTACCTTGGACTTCCCCACCGATATCACGGTGATCTCATCCTCCAACTTTGTC
>CBDUWG010000104.1:0-6793 GCA_965370845.1 uncultured bacterium | reverse complement strand
GGACATAGAGCATCTGGTATTGGACTCAAAAAAAGAATACGACGAAATCCTCTCCTATCTAAAAACAGTTTCTCCTGATTTATGTTCCCATGTGGAGCTCTACACCGATAGCAGCCCCATTTTCGATGCCTATAATATCGAACCTGAGATTGAAAAAACCCTTTATGGCAAGGTCTGGATGAAGAAAGGGGGATATATCGTTATTGATCACACCGAGGCCCTGGTGACCATAGACGTCAATACGGGTCGTTATGTGGGCAAAGGAGATCAAGCCGAGACCGTACTGAATACCAATATGCTGGCGGCAAAAGAGATTGCCCGTCAATTGCGTCTGCGGGACATTGGCGGCATCATCGTAATTGATTTTATCGATATGGATGAATCTAAAAACAGACGTAGGGTTTTCTCTGAGCTGAAAAAGGCTCTCAAACAAGATCGCTCTAAAACCTCGGTTCTGGAGATGAGCAATTTCGGGCTGGTGGAGATGACCCGACAGCGTGTACGACCCAGTCTTCTTCATACTTTCAGAGATGAATGTCCCACGTGCAGTGGAACTGGTCGTGTCAACTCCATCATGACCGTGATTACCAAAATAGAACGTTGGCTGAAGAGGGCTAAAGTTGACTCAACTGAAAAGAAGCTGCTTTTTGTTGTGCCCCCTAAAATAAGAGAATTCTTGCTTAATAACAGGGAGGAACAATTGGCTAATCTCCGACGCCAGTATCGTTTTAAAATACAGGTAGAGAGCGATTGCACCCTGAATATGGACCAATATAGGGTTTTCTCTTTAACTTCCCAACGAGATATCACCGACCAATTTAAGGCTTGACAATCTCTACGAAGATGTTATATTCATCTGAGTCTTTAGCGAAATCTCTCGTACACCAAACCGACCAGAGGAGCTATCTCATGTATGCCATCGTCGAGACTGGGGGAATGCAGTTCAAAGTTTTCCCCGACCACATCATTCGTGTTCCTAAACTGGAGATGGATGAGGGCAAGAAGATTGATCTGGATAAGGTACTTCTTCTTCAGGATGGAGAGAAAATTTTAATCGGTTCTCCCGAAGTAAAGGGGGCCAAGGTTATTGCCGAGGTTCTCTCCCATGGAAAGGCTGAAAAAATCATAGTTTTTAAGATGAAAAAGAGAAAGAATTATAGGCGCAAAACAGGGCACCGTCAAGCCTATACCGAGTTACTCATCAAAAAGTTGGTCGGTCCTCAAAAAGCGTGATGTGCTTGATTTTTGAAAGATATCGGCAGGGGATTGCATGTCTGTAAAAAGCAAAAGATACTGTTTCCTGGCCGTAAAAGGGTGCTTATTTGCACTGGTAATTAGCTTTATGGCCAGACCTCTTCTTGCCCAGGAGAGCCGAGTTACAGATATGCTCGTTAAAGGGAACACCTATGCCGATTCTGCGCTTATTGTGAACACCTCTGGCGTACACATGGGAGATGAGATCGACCATGAGACGATCCAGCAGGTTATCAGAAGACTCTATTCCCTGGGATTGTTCTCGGATGTGCAGGTGGAGGCCAATCAAACGGAGGCTGGCTGGCAATTAGTATTGGTGGTGGAAGAGTTCCCCGCGCTTGAAAAGCTTGTAGTTATAGGCCAGGACAAGGTGAAAAAGGAGGAAATAGACGAGATCATCGGGCTGGAGGAAGGCCAGATCGTCAGCCCGGCTGCTATCAAACAGATAAGCAAGAAAATCAAAGATCTGTATGAGTCCAAAGGACATCTGTTGACAATCGTAGAGACCCAGGTGACCGATGGGCAGCAGGAAGGCCGCGTTATTCTCACCTACACAATCCAGGAGGGGTACAAGGTTCAGGTTAAGAAAATAGAGATAGAGGGCAACGTGTCCTTCAGAGATGGGAAGATAAAAAAGGTCATGGACACTAAGGAGAATCGATGGTGGAGAAGCGGTAAGTTCGAGAGGGAAAAATACAAGGAAGATAAAAGAAAAATTCTCGATTTCTACAATAACGAGGGGTATATCGACGCTGTCATCGTCTCGGATTCTCTATGGTATGGGCCTTCGAAAAAAAACCTGTTCATCCGGCTGACAATTGCCGAGGGCGAACGCTACCGGGTGGGGGAGATCACCCTTAAGGGAAACACGATGTTTTCCGAAGAAGAACTAAGGGAAGGTTTTGCATTTCAAGAGGGCGATGAGTACAGCCAACAGAAGTATGATGAAACCTTGGCTAACCTGTACACTATTTACCAAGAGCAGGGCTATCTGTACACCCAGATTCTGGACCGCAAGGTTCCCATGGTTTCTATGGTTAACATTGATTTTGAGATTGTCGAAGGTGACCCTGCCCGGGTACATAAAATCTTCATAGTCGGCAATACAAAGACTAAGGAGAAGGTTATCCGTAGAGAGCTGGTCATCAAACCTGGCCAGGTTTTTAAAAGGTCAACCTTTTTAAGAAGTCACCGGGAGGTTTACTACCTCAACTTTTTCGGCAACGTCATACCCGACTATCATACCTTGCCTGATGGGGACATAGACCTTATCTTTAAAGTGGAAGAAAAACCCACAGGTGAAGCACAGATGGGTGTTGGCTACAGCGAACGGGACAAGTTGGTGGGAACTATCGGCCTGGGTATCCCTAACCTCTTTGGAAACGGGCAGAGACTGGATTTCAACTGGGATTTCGGAAAAGTAAGGCAGAACGTTCGCATTGGTTTTACTGAACCCTGGTTTTTTGATACGCCTACAAGTGCTGGCTTCGATGTATATCAGTCTAGCAGACAATGGAGCAATTACTATACTGAGCTCCGAAAAGGTGGAGATTTGCGGATCGGACGCAGGCTTAAATGGCCTGATGATTATTTCAGGGTTTACTGGAAATATCGTCTAGAAGATGTTGAATATACAGATTTTCCGAGTACGTATAACCCTCCGGATGCATATGATCTTCGGCTGGTCAAATGGCCGCAACGTACCAGTAGCACCACCTTAACGTTTGTCAGAGATAGCAGGGATCTACCGCAATTTGCCACCATGGGCTCCGTTAACTCTCTTAGTTTGGAATTTGCCGGCGGAGTTTTGGGTGGCGATGTGAACTATCAAAAGTACATTTATGACTCAGCCTGGTACTTTGAAAATTTATGGAAGCTCACGTTGATGCTTAAAACGCGTGTGGGCGCCGTGGGAACATATACAAGTTCTCAAAGAGTGCCCTTCAGCGAGCGCTTTATGCCTGGGGGAACCAGCTACGATGGCATGATTCGCGGCTATGACGAGCGTTCCGTTGGACCGGTGGAGGGGGGAACAAAGATAGGCGGTGAAACTATGCTCATCTTCAGCTTAGAGTATCAATTCCCCATTGTCCAGCAACAAATTTATGCACTTTTATTTGCAGATGCTGGAAATGCCTGGAAGAACTTGGCATATACGGATATCACCGATCTAAAACGGTCGGCAGGAGTAGGAGTAAGGATCGTTGCTCCTATGCTGGGAGTGATCGGTTTCGACATAGCCTATGGTTTCGATAATGTCCTTGGTGGAGAGTGGCATCCACATTTTCAGATGGGAACATCTTTTTAATTAGGGTCGTTAGATAAACTCACCGTTGATGAGGTTACTACTGTTTTATAACAGTGGGAACCTGTTTTAGCCAATGCGCATAGTAATATCGCTGTTTTTAAGCACACCCATCTTTCTAGGAGGGGGTGATATGGATACAAGGATGAAATTCACCATTATCTTGGTCATGGGATTGTTTTTCTCGGTGCTTTTTTGCTCAACGACCATGGGGGAGGATATGAAGATCGGATTCGTAAACTCCGCTGAGATTTTCACAAAATACAAATCTTTTGCCGATGTTCAGCAGAAATTCAACAAAGAGGTTGAGGAATGGCAAAAAAAGACTCAGGCTTTTAAAAACGAAGTGGATAGTCTGGCCGCTTTTATCAAAGGTGAGATAAATGTTGTTCCGCCACGGCTCCCCTTCCACGCTCTAAGTAATATTAAACAACAGGAGAAACAGGAGGAGTACAGAACGAAAGAGGCAGCTTATCTTGAGTATGTCAACACTATTTTTGGTCCCGATGGTACTGCCGAGCGAAGAAATGCCGAGTTAACTCAGCCAATGTTGGACAAGATCAATAGCATAATCTCCAAAATTGCCCAGGAGGAAGGCTACGCCTACGTCTTTGACGCTGTGGGCGGTGCCATTGCCTATGGCGATCCGAAGTATGACCTTACCGAGGCTGTCATCGAGGAGCTTAACAAAGAGGTTGAATAAGCCGGTTTTCCAACTGAGGGGTTCATGGTTAAGACGGTGGAGGAAATAGCTCGTCTTCTAGATGGTCAACTGGTGGGAGATGGAAGTGTTGAGATAAGTGGAGTTGCCGGCATCACCGAGGCCAAGCAAGGGGAAATAACTTTTCTGGCCGCCCCCAAATATAAGCCCTTGCTAAAAACCACAACAGCTTCAGCGGTAATCGTAACAGAAGATGAGGAATTTCCAGGAAAAACTCTTATCCGTTTAGAAGATCCCCGTCTGGCCTTTGCTAAGGTTATGCGGCTTTTTTATTCTTATCATCCCAAGGTGCCAGGGGGAGTGCACCCATCGGCAGTTATAGGAAAAAAGGTAAATTTGGGCAAAGGGGTGAGCATCGGCGCCTGCGTTTGCATTGAAGACCAGGTGGTTCTTGGCGAAGATGTGATCATATTTCCCGGAGTATTTGTCGGAAGAGGATCGCGTGTAGGGAATGGATCGGTTATATACGCCAACGGTACCATCGGGGAGGAAACTTTTATTGGAAATCAAGTCATCGTGCACAGTGGAACAGTAATAGGTAGCGACGGCTTCGGATACGCAAAGGATGGTGACCAGCACCTTAAAATACCCCAGAAAGGCACCGTGATCGTGGAAAACGACGTTGAAATAGGAGCAAATGTTACCATAGACCGGGGAACTTTAGGGGCGACGCGAATAGGCAAGGGAACTAAGATCGATAATTTAGTGCATATTGCTCACAATGTGATCATAGGACCAAACTCTCTGCTGCTGGCCCAGGTGGGTATCTCAGGAAGCACGGAGATCGGGTCCGGTGTCATATTGGCAGGCCAGGTGGGCGTGACCGGACACATAAAAATAGGAGACGGAAGCATAATTGGTGCGAAATCTGGTGTGAGCAAATCGGTGGCGCCGCATTCGGTTCTCTTAGGATATCGAGCAAGAGCCATCACCAAAACAAAGCGCATTGAGGCATGTATGAGTCGCCTCCCAGATATGTTTAAAAGAGTACGCGATCTGGAGAAAAAACTCAAAGCCCCTGAAAAGGAAGGGGACAATGACCGCTCTTCAAAAAACCATTAAGAAGCCGGTTTCCTATTCGGGAATTGGCCTCCATACGGGAAACAAGACGACCATTACTTTTCGTCCAGCATCTGCAGACTCGGGCGTGAAGTTCGTGCGCACCGATCTGCCTGGGCACCCGATTATTCCCGCGCTCATCGATCATGTCATCGGCCTGGAGAGGGGCACAAGCCTGGGCATTGGCACGGTGAAGATCCACACAGTGGAACACGTGCTGGCTGCCTTGGGAGGGTTACAGATCGACAACCTCATCGTTGAGCTGGATGCTAACGAACCTCCTCTGGGCGATGGCAGCGCAAAGCCGTTTGTGGATGTTCTGCTGAAGGCGGGGATTGTAGAGCAGGATGTTCACAAAAATTACCTGGAGATTGAAACGCCCATCTGGTACTCCAAGAAAAAGGAGAAGGGCGTCGAGTTGGTAGCATTGCCTTCAGATGATTTTCGGATCACTTTCATGGTCGATTACAAGCATCCGGCCCTGGGTACTCAATACACGGCCATGTACTCCCTTAAAGAAGAGTTCGTCAAGGAGTTCGCTCCGGCCAGGACATTCTGTTTTCTTCATGAGGTGGAAGCTTTAAAGGAGCAGGGGCTAATAAAGGGAGGTACTCTGGAAACGGCATTGGTGGTGGGCGATCACCAGGTTGATGAAAAGGAGCTTTCCTACCTACAGAAGCTTTTTGGCCTCAAAGAGAAGGCGTTCATGGGGGAAAATGGTTTTCTGAATAACGCCCAGCTCCGTTTTCCCAATGAGCCCTGCAGACACAAGGCCCTTGATTTGATCGGAGATCTTTTCCTTCTAGGCGTTACTCTAAAGGCTCACGTCCTGGCCGCCCGATCAGGTCATGCGGCCAACGTGGCCCTGGTGAAAGAGATCCGCAAAGTATACGAGAAAAAGCGTCTCATCTCTAAATATCAAGATAAAAAAACTGGCCAGTATCAGCTGGACATCAAGGCAATCGAGAAAATCCTGCCCCATCGCTACCCCTTCTTGCTTATCGACAGGATCGTAGATTTGGAAAGCACCAAACGAGTAGTGGCCATCAAAAACGTTACCATAAACGAACACTTCTTTCAAGGTCATTTTCCCGATCATCCCATCATGCCGGGAGTATTGATCGTCGAGGCAATGGCTCAGGCCGGCGGTGTTCTTCTGCTCAATACGGTGAAAGATCCCGAGAACAGCCTTGTATATTTTATGGGCATCGATAAGGTGCGTTTCCGCAAACCAGTTATTCCCGGCGACCAGATACGCTTTGAGCTGGAGCTGGTTCAATCTCGTCTGAGCCGATTCAAGATGGTGGGGAAAGCTTTTGTGGATGGTCAATTGGTGGCTGAGGGGGAGCTGATGGCTGCGGTAGTCAAGCGTTGAATATGTGAAAATAAATTTTAAGAGAGGTATCTTGAAAATACACCCCACGGCCATAGTTAACTCCCGGGCAGATCTGGGT
>CBDUWG010000103.1:0-6822 GCA_965370845.1 uncultured bacterium | reverse complement strand
GGAAACTTCCCCCTCAAAAAACATCATATTAAATTGCAAATTGGACATATCAAATTGCAAATTTGCCCTACCCAACCACACGAAACACGAACACGATTTCTCAATATCATCTGCTAAACGACAACATTGCCGCCTCACCGGTCGTCCAGAGGATCTCAAATTCGGAGCCGTCGCCCAGAGCTTCGCCGGTGCGCTCGTTAACCACATCGGTTTTCGGAGAGGAGAAGACCAACTTCAGGCGAACTATCTCGTTAGCTGCTATGGACTCCTCCCAGAGCGCAGGGGGCACTCCCAGAGCCAGAGGGTTTTTGACCACGCAAAGGACGATCCGGTTCTCTCTCTCCCAGTATGTTATCTCCGTGCGCTGCGGTCTCTTTCCGTCGACCTTTGGCTTCACCCAAGGGCTCACCCCCGCCCGGCTGAGCAATTTCTCGATGGGCGCGCGGTATTTTTCCGCCTCGGGGGGGTCGAAGGTGCGCAGAAAGACATACTCCATGATGGAGACGTTCATCAGATTGGCCCAGCCCTCAGCGGTACGTTTTTCGTTGAAACAGGACAGGGCCCGCTCGGCCACCACGAAGCCATCGCGGCGTCGGCAGGAATCCCACATCATGGCGGCAGCCTCGACGAAATTCAGCCGGTAGTGCCTGTCGGCGTCCAGCTCGGCCAGGAGGCGGCCACCGAAGAGCTGGCCCGGACCGGCTGTTGGGTGGTCTGCGATGCCGAACAGATCGTCAAGAACCGGTCTTTGCCTGCCGCGCAGGTGCTGGTCGAACCAGCCGGGACAGTGATCGGCGATGATGTGCCCGCCGGCCTCGACGTACCTGGTCATCTGTTCGGACTCCTGATCAGAGAGGGCCAGGGCCCGGGGGAGGATTAAGACCTTGTACTCTTCAGGGTCCAGGCCTTGCTCAAGCAGGTCGGCGTATGAGTAAAAATTGTACTGGATGCCGGCGTCCTCTAATAGCTTAGTCCAGGCCCAGAAGGTGCCCACGGTGGAGGCCAGCACATTGTTCATGGAGCTGGAGCGGTTGAGCCATGTCCGCCCGTGGGGCTGGCAGTCGATGAACCAGGAGGCCTGAATGGACGGATGGGAGTAGTAGATGGCCACCCCGTCGTCCAGCCACCGGGCACCGCAGATATTCTCTGAGGCGCGGGCCAGCTTTTGAATTACCCTGCCCAGCTCGAGGACGCGCTCTTCGGGGAATTCGTCCTGGCGGAACCAGCCATCGGCCCAGCCGATGAGCCCCCGGTCCCCGTGGGCCAGGTGATGCCAGTAAAACCAGACGTTTTCGGGATCCAGGGGATCACCGAAACCCGTTTTGACCAGAGGGATGGCGTTTTTGAGGTTCAGGGAGCGGGCGATCTCGGCAGAACACCCCAGGTCGTAAGCTTCCAAGAACTGCACCTTGCCCATCAGCTTGGCGTAATCGTAGCCACCATACGGGGCCGGACACTGGCCGCCAACAATTCCAGTGGGAGTCAGAGGATCGATGGTGTTGGCGTAGGTTACCAGGTCGCCGATGAGGTTGCCCAGCTGGGAGTCCATGTAGGAGAGGGCGTCGGCCCACGGAGACAGGTTCCACTGGGGCCAGGGCCGCCCGTAGAGATCCGGAAAGTCGTCGGGGGTGGCCATCCGGCCCCAAAATTTCTCTGCGCCCGGGCCCCACTGCTCCATGGCGGCTTGCCGGCTGCCGTAACGCTCAATGAGCCAGCGGTGGAAACCGGCCATGCTCTGAGGAGAGTTATCCCACTTGCAGGGGTTGGTGAAGGAGGACCAGGAGACCTCGTCGTCCAGAGCGTAGGCGATGCGGGTGTTGTATTCTCTGACCGCGCCCAGCGACTTGTCGAGTTTCCCCAGCAACCGTGCCCGGACCAGGGAATCGGCCAGACACACGGGCCGGTAAGATGATTTGAGCACCTCCCGCGTGGCGTTCTCTTTGCGCAGATACAGATCTCCCTTGCCGGCGGCGTGATCCAGATACCATAGGAATCCCGCCTCCTGGTGGATCTCCGCCGCCTGTGGACCATAGTCGCACATGGCTCCGTTGAAGCCCGCCCCCCTGAGCTGCTTGGCCAGTTGCACATCGTACTCTCTACCCCAGCGGTAGCGCCAGGGCATATAAATCCAGTGGTCCCAGAGGCCTGACTGCAGAATGGCCGGCGACTGATCCACACGCCGGAAATCCTTCGAGGTACGGATATAATGTTGAAAATCCTCTCCGAAAGAAAGGGAGAGGAGACAAAGGGTCATGGCCAGGGGGAAAACGATGGTCCGAATGGCTTTCATGTCCCGCTCCTTTGTGCGGGGAGTGATCCCGGGCAAGAGATCGACGACCTATGAGACATCGCGCTTTCTGCCTGAGAGCAGGACGATGTCCCGCAGCGCCTCGGTGTTGCGGGCGCTGAGCCACCTCTTCTCGAAGTCCGGTCCCTGCACCACCTGGGCGATGGCCATCAGGGCGCGAAGGTGGTAATTGCGCTCATCGATGGAGCCGACCAGGATGAACATGGTGTGCACCGGGTCGGGGGCTTGAGGAAAGAGGATTCCCCCCTGGCAGCGGACCAGGACGATCTGGAACTGGTGCTCACCGGGGACGATGATGTGCGGGATGGCCAGGCCCGGGCGGATGACGGTGCTGGATTGCCTCTCTCGCTCCACAAACAGTGCAAACAGCTTGTTGGTGTCCACCTTCAGCCCAGCGGAGAGGTCTTGGGAGATTTTTTTGAATACCTGCTCCGCTTTCAGAGAGGATTCGAAATCCAGGATCTTCGCCTCCCTGATCAGCCGGTCGAAACGGTCCTCCACGATCTCGTCGCGCTCCATGAGGATCTCGCGAAGCTCATCCCGCAGGGTGTCGCCGGCCATCTCCTTGGCGGTGATCCGCTCTACCACGTGCATCAGAGCCGATTGGCGGCTGACCCGGCGTCGGACATAGGCCCAGTACCAGGCATATCCCAGAAGGATGAAACCGCCGGTGATGATCAGAGGGGTGGAGCCCATCGTGAAGATCAAAAAACCATAGACGATGACACCCAATATCTGCAGCCACGGGCACAGGGGCGCCCGGAAGCTAGGCCGATAATTGGGGATCTTGCTGGCTCGCATGATGATGTGGGAGATGTTAACGAACATGAACACCAAGATCTTCAGGGTTGACGCGGTCTTGATCAGATCTTCCAGGCTGAGAAAGAGGATGGTGCAGATCATGAAGGCGCTGGTGATCAGGATGGAGATGTGCGGGGTCTGAAACCGCGGGCTGACCCGCTGAAATACCTTGGGCAAAAGCTGATCCCGGCTCATGGCCATGGGAAAGCGGGAGGCGGAAAGGATACCGGCATTGGCCGTGGTGATGAAGGCGATCAGGGCGGCAATGGCCATGATAGTTCCGCCCAGCGGGCCCATCAGGGAGCTGGCCCCCAGGGAGATGGGGATGCGAGAGCCGCTCAAAGTCTGGGAGTCCACCAATCCCACCGTGAGGGACACGATCAGGAGGTAAAGAAGAGAGACTACCAAGAAGGCCAGGAACATCCCCAGGGGGATGCTCCGCCGGGGATCTTTGGCCTCCTCGGCGATGCTGGCCACCTTGGTCACCCCGCCGAAGGAGATAAAGACAAGACCCGCTGTGGCGAAGACGGAGCCGAGACCGAAGGGCATGAAGGGAGTGAATCGATGAACGTCGATGGATCCGATGCCGCGGATCAAATAGAACACCAGCAGCCCGATGAGTCCCAGGACCAGCCAGACCTGGAATCTGCCGGTGCTCTTGACGCTGATCAGATTAAGTACCGTGAAGAACAGGCAGCACCCAACGGCCACCAGCTTGATCTGCATTTCGGTGATCTCTGGATAGAACAGAACGGCGAAGATACCCATGCCCATGAGGGCGAAGGCGCTCTTGAGGCTGAGGGAAAACCAGTTGGCCAGACCGCCGAAGACCCCGGTGGCCGGTCCCAGGCTCCTCTCGATGAAGAAGTAGGTCCCCCCGGCCTTGGGCATGGCCGTGCACAGCTCGGCCTTGGAGAGGATACTGGGGATGACCATCACGGAGGCCACTATATAGGCGAGGATAACGGCGGGACCGGCCTTGGCGAAGGCCAGGCCCGGCAGCACGAACAGCCCCGAGCTGATCATCGCCCCGGAGGCCACGCAGAAGATATCCAGGGTGCCCAGCTCCTTTTTCAGCTTCAACGACTCGCTCCTTTTAGTACAGAAATGGGATCAGAAGTTTGCTCCTGGCCCGATACCGGCGATAATCCTGGCCGAACTTCTGGGCATTGAAGCGGTCCTCAAACCGGGCCGCTAAGACCAGGCAGGCCGATGAACAGATCCACAGGATCAGGGTGATGGGTGCCGCTCGCAACAAGACCATGCCTGCGATCACCAGAAGGGCCGCCAGGTACAGGGGGTGGCGCACCCACCGGTATATCCCCGTCTCGATCAGTTGGCTGGTGTGCTCCCACCCGGAGGACGGTTTTCCCCTCAGCCGCAAGGTGAGTATGGCGATGGCTGCGAGAGCAGCTCCCACAAAGAGCAGCACGCTGCCCACGGTCTGTAGCCAGTCGGGCGTCCCGAAGACCGTGTTGCCTTGCGGCAGCAAATGGGTAAAGGTCTCGAACCACAGGGCGGCTCCCAGCAAAGCCCCCAGCGACATGGCTATCTCGTGGGGCACCCGCTGGCGCACAGACCAGATAAGCCATTTTAAGATGATGATCTCGACGATGGCCCAGAGGGCGTATTTCATCTCGCCGTCCTCCGCCGTTGCGGGTTCACACCTGTTTTTGTAAACGGGTCTTTTGGGATGGTCGCCTTGCAGCGCAAAACCGGATTTTGTGAAGAAGGGCTCCGCTCAAGTTGAACTGGCAGCGGATCCGGCAGAAATCATCGCGCCAGGTGGCATCCAATGGGACACCGGGCCGGCCATTTCAATAATCCCGATCAATCCTCGGGGAAATCCTGCTTCCTGAGCTCCTCGCTGTAAAGATCGATCCGCCGCGGGTCATTTCCCTCGACAACCAGAGAGAGGAAATCCTCCGTGATCTGCAGCAGATTTTTGTCCATTTGTCCACCCAGGGAATGCGCGCCGGCCCGGTGGGACAGCTCCGTCCACATCTCCTGCCAGTCTGCCCTGCTCACCGTAA
Organism: uncultured bacterium; assembly: GCA_965370845.1. Taxonomy (GTDB): domain Bacteria; phylum SM23-81; class SM23-81; order SM23-81; family SM23-81; genus DAOVRJ01. Next base: position 1,680 of record CBDUWG010000103.1, on the reverse strand, counting down.
CGGAGACCGGTTCATCCCAGAAGCCCATGATCTGGCTGTCCAGCTCCTTGAATTTTTGGCCTATCCTGGTCAACAGAGCAGTGATCTTGGGGGTGGACCGGCGGCGGAGATACTTGTTGCGAAGTTCACTTAAACAGTAAGCTGCAAGGAAAAGGGAGCATTTGTTCTTTCGTAAGTTCAACAGACCATCCACGGTGAGTTTGTAATCGATCTGCAGGACCTTGGCTCCCCAGAGCTCTTCCAGAATATGGGCCGGATAACTGGCTTGGCGGCCCTTTTTGACGGGTTTTTCGATGAGCCCCACCGTTCCGTACCACTGAAGGGTACGCAGGGTCATTATTTGTCCGCTGCGTTTTTGGAAGGCTGACAGCAACTGACTGGCAGTGAAATTTTTTCCCGTGGAGTGATCAGGCGGAAAATGGCGGTTTTTAACGTAGGCCCGAAGAAAAGAGGTCTTCATCGCGGCAGCTCCTTCTCAAGAATTCTTTGGCGAGGATGGGACAAGAGGATTTGCTTGCAGACAACTGCAGAGAAGATAGAGTCCTCCATCCGGGTTGTCAAGAGATTTCTTGTTTCCGGGAATAGATGGCGGGGGGTGGGATAGCAGGGGCGTTCGCAGATGTGAGGACGAAAGCTTCTGCGCCCCTACTCTTGCTCAGCAAAGAGGGAATCGGGAAGACCAACGTTGATCTGGTAATCGTACCAGGTCTCGTGCACGTTGAGATGCTTCTTGATGAACAGAAATCCTGCGTGAACGTCAATTTTGAGTTCTGCTGGTAGCCATAGTCCCGGCTGGATCTCATCGAAAGACATGATCATGTTGACCTTTTTCACGAACTTCGGGTTTTTTGCCGGCTTGAAATCAAGTTTGAGAACCTCGAAGTTTTCCGTATGCAGCCAGATCTTACCGTCGACCAGGTTTTTCTCTTTCTTGTTCGGCTTGATGCGCAGCACGAACGTGTGCAGCCCATTTACCGTATCGGGGGACAGAAGCTCATATGTGTAATTGGCGCGCTGCTCCGGGCTGAAGAAGGAGCGCGCGCCCATGGTTGTCTTTTTTTGCTTTTTCTGATACTCGAGCACATCCTCGGGGGAGAGAGCTTTTCCTTCCTCTGTGACGGCGTTGTATTTCTCCGTGCGTTTATCAGGGGGCTTGCGGTAGATGGTTTTCTCCTCGATGGACAGGGTTTTAGACGTGCCGTCTTCATCTGGCTCGAGGATTGTGCAGGTGGCCTGACAGATATAGTCCTTGAGCTGCTCCTTGAGGACCAGCTCCCTTTGATAAGCCTGATCAAGAATTTGGTCCAGCGACAGATTTTCCAGGGAGTAGGCCGATCCGGCCAGGAGCAGAGTCGACAGAGCCAGGACTGTCAGCACATATGCCTGTAGGGTTAAACGCATAGGGGAATCCTTTGTGGGAGTCTAAGGCAGATCCTGGATACTGGATGCTGGATACTGGATAAAGGCAAAGACAATGCAAAAACCGAGACTCGAGATTCGTAGAAAAGCCGGATACTGGATTCTAGATACTGGATACTGGTTAAGAACTAAACCTCGGAAAATGCAGAATCAACCAGGATATACTCAGAGTCGAGCATTTCACTTACCAGCATCTAGAATCCAGTATCCAGAATCCAGCATCGAGCTTCGAGTTTCAGTATCAACATTCACCATACTCTT
>CBDUWG010000102.1:0-6849 GCA_965370845.1 uncultured bacterium | reverse complement strand
CCACCGTACCCTCGGCCCGGTCCTCTAAAATGACCCCGTACTCCCGGGATAACTCATCCCGGCACCGGTCCGCCTCAGACCAGTTATTCTCGGCCCGGGCTCGCTGCCGCTGGCGAACCAGCCTTTCTATTTCCGCCAGCCTGCTTTCGTCCTTCTTGGCCGCCGGCTCCAGAACACCCAGGACTTCGTCAAAACGAGCCATCAGCTTCTTTACCTTCCCGGCATCCGACTGGGACATACCCTGGCCAGTCATGAGTTTGTTCAGCCGACCGATCATGGTAAATAAACTACCCAGTGCACCGGAGATGTTCAAATCGTCGTCCATGTGGCTCTCAAACTCCCGGCGAGCATCCTCCAAGATGCTTTCCAGCTCCGGATTGTCCTTCTCTGCTTTGGAGAGACCGACATTGTTAAGGAAATCCTGGATCCGTCGCAACGCGTTGCCGGCACCCTCCAGGCCATTGAGCGTAAAATTGAGCTGCTGACGATAATGGGTGCTCATCAGCAGATATCGGATGGCCACCGGATCATGTCCCTTCTCCAGAAGATCCCGAAGCGTGTAGTAATTCCCCAGAGATTTGGACATCTTCTTTCCCTCGATGATCAGATGCTCGTTGTGCATCCAGTAGCGCACGAAGGGCTTGCCCGTGGCTCCCTCACTCTGAGCGATCTCGTTCTCGTGGTGCGGGAAGATGTTGTCCACCCCTCCGGTGTGGATATCGAAGATCTCGCCCAGATACTTCATGCTCATGGCACTGCACTCGATGTGCCAGCCAGGCCTTCCCTTTCCCAGTGGGGTCTCCCAGAAGACCTCCCCATCACCTTCCTCCCAGGCCTTCCACAAAGCGAAATCGCTGGCCTGTTCCTTCTCATATTCATCTGCCCTGATACGCAGACCGCATTTCAGCCGGTCCAGCCTCATATGGGAGAGCTTGCCGTACTCGGGAAATGAGGAGATGCGGTAGTAGAGGGACCCATCGGCTTCATAGACAAATCCCCTCTCCTGCAATCTTTGAATCAAAGCCACCATCTCCTCTATATGCTTGGTGGCCTCCGGATAATGCTCGGCCCGCTGGATTCGCAGAGTGTCCAGGTCCTCGAAGAAGGCCTTTTTATACTGAGCCGTGTATTCCTCCAGGCTGAGGCCTGTTTGGCGTACCCCGGCGATGCTCTTATCGTCCACATCGGTGAGATTCATCACCTGGGTCACCTGAAAACCCTTGTACTTCAGATGCCGCCGGAGGAGATCCTCGAAAAGGTATGCTCGATAATTCCCGATGTGGGCATAGTCATATACCGTGGGACCGCAGGTGTATATGCGCACCTGCCCTTCCACCAGGGGCACGAACTCTTCCTTTCGGCGCGTCAATGTATTGAAAAAAACCAAAGCCATGAATTACCTCCCCAGGTGTTTTAAAAGATCTCTCACTCTGGAAACATCAACTTCATTTTCGGTCTGACCATCCTTCTTCAAGGAGGTCCCCACGATGGCTCCATCGGCAAGTTCTAAAAATCCGCTCGCGTTCTCTGGGGTCACACCGCTGCCAACCAGAACGGGGACATCCCCAACGGCCTGCTTCACCGACTTCAGCTCCCCGACCACCGGCTCCTCCCCCGTAGCCCTGCCTGTGACGATTAGAGCATCGGCCAGGCCACGGCCGACCAGCTCTCTGGCGGAAACATCCAGGTCCTCCTGGACCAGAGCATGGGCGTGCTTGACCATAACATCGGCGAATATTTTTGCCGGCGACCCCAGGACCATGCGCTGTCGCAGAAGACGATGAGCCTGGCCCTGCACGATCCCCTGGTCGGTTACCATGGCCCCCATAAGCACGTTTACGCGGATGAACGGTGAGTTCAATGCGCTGGCCAGGCTCATGGCGGCCATTGAGTCGTTGCGCAGAACATTTATTCCCGTGGGCAGAGAGGTCACCCGTCTCATTTCTGCGCCCACCAGGGTCATAGCAGCTACCACCTCCGCTGGCACGGTCCCTGGGAAAAAGGGAAGGTCCCCATAGTTCTCCAGAATCAGACCGTCCAGTCCTCCTTGAGTGTAAGCCCGAGCATCACGACAGGCCCGGTCCACTATCTCTTCCATGGAACCGGCGTACCGGGGGCTACCTGGAAGTGGCAACAGGTGCACCACTCCGATGAGCGGTTTCCCGGCGGGAAACAACTCCATCATGTCGAACCCTTGGCCAGCCATCTGCTCACCTCTTCGTCCAAGGCATAAGCTTAAGATACGAACGCTTAATGCGGCGTCAATTTTCCAACGGTCTTCTCATCCAGCCGTCTGATGACCTCCACCAGAAGAGTCACGGTGCGGTCATAGTCATCACGATGCAGAATCCCCGTATGACCATGGATGTACCGGGTGGGCACCCCGATAGTCTGGGTGGGAACTCCGATTCCGTGGATGTGAATCCTCCCGCCGTCGGTGCCACCCCGGATGATACTGGAGAATTGATAGGGGATCTTCTTTTCCTCGGCCACATCGATGACCAGATCGCGAAGTTTGCTGTTTGGAATCATGGTGGCGTCGTAGATGTACAGGGCAGGGCCAGCCCCTATCTTCTGCTTCTGGTCTCCATCAATACCTGGGGTATCCATAGCCAAACCCACTTCCAGGACAAAAGCAACATCAGGTTCCACTCCCCGAACGCTGGTGGTAGCTCCCCGCAGGCCCACTTCCTCCTGTACGGTGCCCACACCATAGACGACATTGGGATGCTTCATACGAGACAGCTTTTTCATAACATCTATGATCAGAGCACAGCCGATGCGGTCGTCCCAGGCTTTGGCCAGATAGGCTTTTTTGTTGCTCAGCACGGTGAATGGGCTGATGGGAATGATAGGGTCTCCCGGCCGGATGCCCATTTTCTTGGGCACGTTGCTCTTCTGTGTGGAGCCCACGTCGATGTACAAATCCTTGATCTCCTGAACCTTTTTGCGCTCTTCCGGCTCCAGGATATGGGGAGCCTTTGATCCCACTACTCCGACGACATCCCCTTTGCGGGTTCGAATGCAAACCCTCTGAGACAGAACCACATGAGGCCACCATCCCCCCAGAGGCAGAAACCTTATGAATCCCTGCTTAGTAATTTCCTTGACCATGAAGCCGACCTCGTCCATGTGGGCGGCCAGCATGACCCGGGGTCCCTTCTGGCCCGTCTTCTCCTGAGCGATGATGCTGCCCAGTTTATCGTAGGAGATCTTGGCGATTGGCGATAGGTGCCGGGCCATGATGCGGGCCACATCCTCCTCGTGACCGGTGACGCCGTAAGCATCGGTCAGCTCCTGGAACATCTTTTCGGTCTGGTCCATGTCATCCTCCTCAAGAGATCAATGGGCAACGCCAACTTTCAGTGTTCTCTTTTCTCCAAGGCCAGGGCGATGATCTTCTCCACCAGCTCTGCAAAATCGATTCCATCGGCCCGGGCCGCTTTGGGCACCAGGCTGTGCTCGGTCATTCCAGGGAGGGTGTTGATCTCCAAAAGAAATGGAATACCCTGAGGGCTCAAGCGTAGGTCCGCCCGGGCATATCCACAGCAGCCCAAAACCTGAAAGGCCTTCAGAGACATCTCCTGGATCTCTTGAGCCACATCCGCAGTGAGATCCGGATCGGTGATGTAGCGGCTTTTCCCGTCGGTATATTTCGCAGTGTAGTCGTACAGCCCTCCCTCGGGGATGATCTCCACCACCGGCAGGGCCCGGTCCTCCAGAATGGCGACGGTCAGCTCCCTGCCGGGAATATATTGCTCCACCATGACGGGACCGCCGAAATGCTCCGCTGCCCGGAAAGCCTCCTCCAGTTGGTTCATTTTCTTCACCAGCCGCAGCCCAACGGTGGAACCCTGATTGCTGGGCTTGACCACCACCGGCAGCTCAAGGGGCGGCTGTAAGCCATTCAGCAGCTGGCCAGGATCGATTTGCTGATCGGGGTAAACGGTGATATCCCGCGGGACGCGGATCCCTTCCAGCTCGAAGATCTTCTTGGCCATGGTCTTGTCCATGGCCAGGGCGCTGGCCAGCATGCCCGAGCCGGTGTAGGGAATGCCCACCAGATCCAGATAGCCCTGGATGGTGCCATCCTCCCCAATTCCCCCATGCAAGGCTATGAAAATAACCTGGGCTTTCTGACTACGGCAGGTCTCCACGGCACAGAAAAGCTGTTCATGAAAATGGCCGCCGTGAGGGATCATCTCAGGAGGCTCCGGGTTGGGCCCTTCGCCCCAGGCATTGAGATCGTCCGGCAGAGGCTCCGCGCCGTGGGCCGGATCCAGCAACAGCAGCTCATGGCCCAGCTCGCGCAGGGCACGGGCCACATAACGCCCGGTCTCCAGGGAGACGTCCCGCTCGGGCGAATCCCCACCCAAGAGAATGGCCACCTTCAAGAGCTTCCCTCCCTATGGGTCTCAGAATGGCGTCTGGGTTGAAGCGGTCCATATTTTCTCAGGTACCAGAGCAGACCGGTCAGCAGAACCAGGATGACGATGACCCAGCTGTAGATGCGAAACCAGCGGACCACCACGGCCCAGTTCTGGCCCAGTTGCAATCCCAGAAACAGCAGCAGTCCGTTCCAGATGAAAATGCTGATCAGGCTGAACAGAATAAAAATAGAGGTTCTCACGCGGCCGATACCGGCCGCTACCGCCACCAGGGAACGGACTCCCGGTAAAAACCGGCTGGCCAGAATGACCTTCTTGCCGTGACGCTCGAACCAGCCCTCGACCTGTTGGAGACGTTCTGGGGAAAAAAAGTGGTATCTGCCCCTGTGGAAGAAAGTTCTCCCCTTGGTCAAGCCCAACAGGAAAAGCAGAGATGCTCCGACCAAACTCCCCGCCGTACTGCTCAGCAGGGCACCTGATAAATTGAGCTTGCCAACTCCCACCAGGTACCCCCCGATGATAATAACTGTGTCTCCGGGATAGGGTGGGAACAGGTTCTCGACGATTGCGCTAACCAGCAGAACCGAATAGAGCCACAGGGCGTTTGAACTGGTGATCAGGTGTAAAAAGTCTGCGATATCACGGCCCCCCTCAAGAACGCTCATCTACTAAAACTACCGCATAGGCCGCCATTCCCTCTCCGGTCCCGGCGAAACCCAGGCCCTCGGTCGTCGTCGCCTTTATAGACACCTTCTCGACCGGCATCTCCAGCGCCTCGGCCAGGTGCTGACGCATCTTGGGCACATAGGATCCGATGCGTGGCCTCTCGGCCACCAGGGTAGCATCGATGTTGATGATCTGAAATCCCTTTTCCTGCACCAGACTCTTCACCTGGCTCAGCAGCTTAAGGCTGGAGATATCTTTCCAGCGGGTATCGTCGTCGGGGAAATAGCTTCCCAGATCTCCCAGCGCTGCCGCCCCCAGCAGGGCGTCGCCCACGGCATGGCAGATAACATCGGCGTCGGAATGGCCCAACAGCCCCCTTTCGAACGGTACCCTCACTCCACCCAACACCAGGGGGCGCCCTGTCACCAGACGATGAACGTCATATCCCAGGCCGACTCTCATCTCTGTGTTCTCCCGGACAGCACCGCCTCCACGAAGGATAGATCCTCCGCAGTGGTCACCTTTATGTTCTCGCGGTGCCCCTGAACCACGTGAATCGGTTGTCCCAGATTCTCGACCAGCGAGACGTCATCGGTGCCGATATAGCCGCGTTCTAAAGCCGATTGATGCGCCCCGCGAATTAGATCATAGGAAAACACCTGGGGTGTCTGCATCAGCCACAGATTCCGCCGATCCAGGGTGACCTGGAACACCTCTCCCTCGCCCCGGCGGACCGTATCGGTGGGCCGGACGGCCAGAGCGGCGGCCCCATGCCGGGCGGCCTGAGCCACCACCTGGTCGATTAGCTCGGCGGTGATCAAGGGCCTGGCACCATCGTGAATGGCCACCAGACGGCATGCGGAATCGATGGCCTCCAGTCCGCGGCGGACCGAATCCTGTCTCGACTCACCCCCGGGAACGATCTTGCGAACCTTGCGGATGCCGCAGGCATCAACCACCTCATTGGCAGCAAATCCTAAGAAATCCTCGGCCACCACCAGCACTACCCGGTCGATGGAGGCGGCCTGTTGAAATGCTCTCAGGGTATGGGCCAGCAGCGGTTGCCCTGCCACCGTCAGCATCACCTTGGGCATCTCGGCGCCCATGCGCACGCCTTGTCCGGCAGCGACGATTAGTCCGCTGGCCGTCTCTTTATGGTCAGTGACCATTTATTCCCTAACCCCTATCGGATACGGACCATTACAGGATGAGCATGGCATCACCGTAGCTGTAAAACTGGTACCGTTCCCTGACAGCTTCCCGGTAGGCCCGCATGATGAATTCCTCTCCGGCGAAGGCCGAAACCAGCATCAACAACGTGCTCCGGGGCAGGTGGAAGTTGGTGATCAGGGCATCACAGATCCGGAATTGAAAGGTCGGATAGATGAATAGGTCCGTCCACCCCTCACCCGATGCTACTTTCTCTGCCCCTTCCGTTTCCCCCATGACGCAGGTTTCCAGCGCCCGCACGGTGGTGGTGCCAACCACCACGACCCGTCCTCCTCGCTCCCGGACGCGGTTAACCGCATCGGCCGCTCCGGTAGAGATTTTATAATACTCCTCCTCCATCCGGTGCCGGCTGATGTCGCCTTCCTTCACCGGCCTAAATGTCCCCGGTCCCACGTGCAGCAGAATTGGCACAATCTCGATGCCCTTTTCAGCTAACTCTTCCAGCATGGTCCCGGTGAAGTGCAATCCGGCAGTTGGCGCGGCTACTGCCCCCCGGTGCTTGGCAAAAACCGTCTGGTATCGCTCCCTATCACTGGCCACAGGCTGACGCCGAATATAAGGGGGC
>CBDUWG010000101.1:0-6855 GCA_965370845.1 uncultured bacterium | reverse complement strand
CCGCAAGGGCTCGGTGGTCCCGGGGAGCCACCAGCAACCCGTTCACCCCATCCTGAATCAGCTCTTTTGTCCCCCCCACATCCCCACCGATGACCGGCACTCCCGAGGCCATAGCTTCCAGAAAAACCACGCCGAAGGCCTCAATGAGAGATGGCATAACGAAAACAGTGGCCCTGCGGTATTGCTCCTGGATCTGGTCGTGGGATCGCCAGCCCAGGAAACGGAAGTTCTCCTCCACCCCGTTCTGGAGACAGAGGGTTTTCATAGCGCTCATATTCTGGTTGTCGCCCACCACCACAAACCTCGTCCCGGGAAAGGCCTGCAAGACCAAAGGGGCGGCGCGAACCAAGGTCGGCAATCCCTTGCGCTGCACGTTGCCACCGATGAACAGGACAGAGGGATGGCCATCTTCCAGCCGGCGGGGCTGGAAAGTATATTGGCTCAGATCGATGCTCTTGTAGATAACCGGCAGCCTCTCAGAGGTCAACCGATACTGCTCGACCAGCACATCCTTTGTGTGATGGCTGTTGCAGATGACGGCCGTCAGCTTGCCCAGAGCCCGTTGCTCCAAAAGACGCACCGTGTTGTAATATGCCCACCGGATGGGCCAGTCCACATAATCTCTCTTAAAAACCAAGGGGCTGCGGGGAGCCACCGCAAAATAATAGTCGTTCATGTTGCCCACGGCCGGTATGCCCCTCAGCGGACAGAACAGGGCCTCACGGGCATCGGTAAAGTGCACCAGATGGAATTTCTGCTGCCGGCGCAGCGCCCGCAAAGCCCGGCCAAAACGCCGGGAGAGCATCAACCAGCGGATGTGCGAGGTGCCCGTTCCCTTTCCAGAGACCAGCTCCAGACGAAGCCCGGGGATGTCCGTTGATGCTCGCTCCCGGGGACAGATCAGGGTGACCGAGTGGCCATCGGCCAACAGTTTTCGAGCGACGTTTCGAGTATAGACACCAACACCGCTTTTCACCTCGCCCAGTTGTTGGGAAACCAGACAAACTCGCAGTCTTTGCATAGAGGAAAACTCCCAGTGCCCCGGTCATGAGCTGGTCAGGAGAAAGTGGGCCACAGACTCCTCAGGCGACGGAAATCCTCCTCACCAACTTCCCTGAGCACGATCAAGCAACCTACATACAGGGCGAAAAGGATCAAACTCTTCAATACAAACAGAGATCCTTCCAGCGGTACCAGGGCCGACAGGCCGAAGATAAAAACAGCGGCCAGGATCATCTTGAGCAGAGATCGACCTCCGATAAACACCCGGAACTGTCGGAAGACCAGGCTTCCCAAAATGGCCGCCCCCAGGAGCCCACTAATGGAAGTGGCTATGGCTGCCCCTATTAGCCCCATCCGAGGCACCAGGCTCCAGTTCAAAAGGACATCCACCAGGATCAAGAACAGGCTGTACAGCAAAACCAGCAGCGGTCTTCCGGCCACAGATAGAATAACTGCCAGGGTGTAGAAAACGGTGAACAGGATCATCCCCCAAATCAGCACCGTCAGGGGAAGAACGGCCGGGCTGAAATTGACCCCGTAGAACAGTTCCACCACCACCCGCGGCGCCGAGGAGATGATGGCTCCGGCGGGCAACAGAGCCAGGGCTAACAGGCGCAGGGTCTGTTTGATCTGGGAGCGGCTCATCTGGGCCTGACCGCTGGTGGTGGACTTGGACAGGGCCGGGAATAAGGCCGTCGTCAGCCCCAAAAAAAGAAAATAGGGCACCCGGGAGATAGTCTGAGCCGAGGTGTAGAACCCGGCAAAGGCCACTTCCTTCAGCAGGATCTTTACCGACCACAGATCCACGTTCAGCAACAGCTGTGCGGACAGAAGAAACAGGGTGTAGGGTACTCCGAAGCTGAGCACCCGATCGATGAGTCGAACCCGATCCCCTGACGGCCGGGGCAGGCTGACCAGACAGATTCCCACCATCAGAGCCAAGGCGGATCCCAAGATGTTGCCCAACAGCGCTCCCCGAACCGAAAAACCACCGGTCACCAGCAGCACCGTGGCCACCATCTTGAACAGGATACGGCAGATGGAAACGACACCCTGCTTCCCGAACTGCTGCCGACCGTTAAAATAGGTTAGAAAAATGGAGAGCAGGGCGAAGAAGGGGATGTCCAGGGCCGCCCACCACAACAGAATTTTCACGGCCCGATCCCCGAAGAGTCGGGCCAGGGTCGGCGAGAGAACCAGAAACAGGGCCAGGATGACCAGCGAGAAAACCAGCTGCAGCACGATCCCCTGACGAAAAACGGACCGCGCCAAGCTTTTTTTCTCACTGATGACCTTGGAAACGGCCCATGGCACGGCCGAATTTACGATCACCTCAAACCACAGCAGGATAGACATGGCCAGGCCATACAGGCCATAACTTTCCGGCCCCAGGGCTCTCCCCAGAAATACATGAATCACAACGCTGCCGGCCAGAAAAAGAGCCTTGGAAAATACCAGCAGAACGGTGCCTCTGGCTGTGGTCGCCGGGGACATGAGCCCTCCCCACATCTGATGAAAGAAACGCCACGATCTCGGTCCGGGCTGGTGGGCACGATGCCCTCAGGACCGGCCCAACACACCCTGACAGAAAGCTTCTAGCTGCCGGCCCAGTGCTCGCACAGCGCATTTCTTGTGGAATACCGCGCGGCCCCCGGCAGCGATTTTCTCTCGTAACGCCCTGTTCCGTTTCAGAGAACGTATAGCTTGGGCCAGGGCCTGCGCATCGGCCATGGGCACCAGGATAGCGCTCTGGCCGTGAACCAAAAGCTCTCTGCTGGCTGGAGAGTCCCCAGTGATCACTGGCATGCAAACGGCAAGACCCTGAAACACCTTGTTGGGTATAACCCTGCTGGCCTTCGCGCTCTCCCCGAAGATTCCCAGGCAGACATGAGCCTGGGCCATTTTCTCCACCAGCTTTTCATAGGGGATCCATTCGGTGAAGGTGATGTTGTTCACACTGAGCCGGCGGCAGAGCTCCATGATCTGGTCGTGCAGCTGCCCGGAGCCGACGATCTCGAAGCGGATATCCCGCTCCTCTTTAAGCAGGCTGGCGGCAGCAACGATGTGCGGAATGCCGTGCAGGGGAATAAACTTTCCCACAAAGAGGACGATGAATGGCGTGTCCTTTTCCACTCTACGCCCGCTGAAGAACACCTCCTGATCAGCCCCCACAAACACCCGTGCAAATTTATTTTTGTCTATTCCGAATTTTTTGGAAATATAATTAATATGGACGTCTGTGTCCAGAATTATCCTGTCTGCCAGCCGAAAAGACCAACGATCAATAAAAAATAGAAAACCTGCCGCCAGGGAGCCCGAGCGGAACAGGCCCCGATCATCGACGAGAGTGTCGTAAAGAGAAACCAGGGGGTTGAAGATAAGTTTCCTTCTCCTGCCCACTCTGGTCAGCAGTTTGGCCAACAAGAGATCCAGCTGCCCGATATACCCCACCATGACAATCCGGGCATCGCCGGCCTGTTTCAGGTACATGCCGATGAGCTTGAGATAACCCCACGCGATTCGGAATGTCAGCAAGATCAAGGATTTGGGACCGAAAAAACTCCCCGTTTTATGGCGGGTCAGCTCCCAGAGGGGCAAATGGCACTCCACCACATCTACCCCCGCTGAACGCAGAGCATCGATAATCACCTTGTTCCGGGGATAGTTCTGCTCATAGGTCCCAAAGTAACAGGCCCTCACGGAAAAATCTCTCCATCTTAGGTGAGCATTTTCTTGATGGAATAAGCGCTTTTATCCCGATCCTGGCTGGTGATCATCTCCCCGATGAGGCCCATGAGCAGAAACTGAGCTCCCACAATGACCAAGAGGATCCCCAAAAACAGCAGTGGTCGACGACCGATTCCCACCTTGTGCAACCACAGCCAGGTCAGGTGCAGGTTGATAGCCAAACCCGCCACAAACAACACCAGGCCCAGCACCCCGAACAGGTGCATGGGGCGCCGGATGTATTTGGATAAAAACATCACCGTCAACAGGTCCAGAAAGCCGTTGAGGAAGCGGCTCAGGCCGAATTTGCTCTTGCCATGCAGTCGGGGATGGTGGCGTACTTTAATCTCCGCAATCCTAAACCCCTTCCAGTGAGCCAGAACGGGAAGATAACGATGAAGCTCACCGTAGACCCGGATGCTCTCTGTGACATCCCGGCGATATGCCTTTAGACCACAATTGAAGTCGTGGATTTTAATGCCTGATAATATGGAGGTTACCTTGTTGAACAATCTCGATGGTATGGTTTTGGAGATGGGGTCGCGCCGCTTGAACTTCCAGCCGGAGACCAAATCATAGCCCTGCTCAAGCTTGCTCAGCAGGTTGGGAATCTCGGCGGGGTCATCTTGTAGGTCAGCGTCCATGGTGATGATCGCCTCGCCGGTGGCGTTCTCAAAGCCAATGGCCAGGGCAGCCGACTTCCCGTGATTCATCCGAAACTGGATGACTTTCACCTCCTCGTTCTGCGCGTGCAGCCGCTCCAGGACCCCGAATGAGCCGTCGGTGCTGCCGTCGTCCACAAAGATCACCTCATACCGCTTGCCCAAAGAAACCATGGCCTTCTGAATCTTGGCTAACAGCGGCTCCAGGTTCTCCCGCTCATTGAACAGCGGAACGAGGATGGACACCTCTACCGAGTTCTCTTTATGACTGATCTGGTTCATAGCCATCCTCTCCTCTGGCTTCCTCAAACCTCAACTCATCCGGCTCATCTGTCTCCAGGGAGGAAAAACCCTCGGAGGCAACCCGCGCTTCCAGGGACCGGATCTGACCGATGGAAACGTGCTCCCGCCACAGAAAGATGAAACCCAGGCTGGTCAGGGGAACATACCACAGGGCATGCAGAACAACGGAGAAGCTGAAGGCGAGGCTTTTATCTATGGCGAAAACGGACAAACACACCCAGCAAAGATATTGATACGGCCCCACATATCCCGGAGAGGAGGGAATCAAGGCCCCCAGGTTGACCACCGCTAGTATCAGCAGCCTGGCGGAAAAAGGAACTTGGATGCCAAATGCCAGAAGGGTGTAGTGCAGAGCCACCGCCCACAGCGCCCACACCCCCACCGAGAGAATGGTGACCCAGAGGAACTCCCTGCCGGACTTGAGAATAAGCAGACCATCCACAAAGGCTTTGGCCCGCTCCATCATCCTCTTTTTCCTCGCTGGGGAGAGGAAAAAAAGCAGGCTTTCGAAAAAATGCAGAGCCGGGTTCTTTCGAAAATGTATAAAAACCAGCAGGATCACAAAAAAAACGAATACCAAACCTGCCACGATACCAAGTCTCTCCACTGCCGGCGGCAGAGAGAAAAACAGACCCACCATAAGGGCCGAGAGAAGTAAAGCGGCGAAATCAGAAAGACGCTCCAGCACGATAGTGGCCAGAGAGAGGCTTTTGCGAATACCTGTCTTCTTGGCCAAAAAATAAGCCCTGACCACCTCCCCCAACCGTGCCGGGAGCACATTGTTGGCCATGAAACCAATGCTCAAAAGGGAGAAGGTGTGAGGCAGGCTGATCTGCTTGATGGGACGAAGAATATATTGCCATCTTACCGCCCGAACGGAGAAACTTACCAGGAAAATAAACGCGGCCCATAGGAGCAAACCCAGATTAACCTGGCGCAAAGACCGACGGATCTCAGCGAACTGCACATTCCTCATAGCCAGGTACAGAAAAAGAATGCTGATCACCAGGCCCAGCCACAATATCAGCTTTTTTCTCACGAAAACCTGCCTTTTAGCGCATGTTCCACCCGGATCGCTGCAGACATGACCCTGGCTTCACCGTTTATGGTACTCGATGACCTTGATGAGCATCTCGTCCAAGTTTACCTTTGGCCGATAGCCAGTGAGGGCACTGATCTTACTGATATCGGGGAGGCGACGAGCCATATCCTCAAATCCCTTTTCGTAAGCGTCTTCATAGGGAACGTACTTGATCTCAGATTTGCTCCCGGTGAGCTTCTTGACCTTGCTGGCAAGGTCTTCTATACTGATCTCGAAGTTCGAGCCCAGGTTGAAAACCTGACCAATTGCCTCGGGATGCCGAGCCAGGGAAATAATTCCCTCTACAGCATCGCTGACATCGGTGAAACAGCGCCTCTGTTTGCCATCCCCGTACACCGTGATGGCCTGCTCCAGAAGAGCCTGTTTGACAAATCGAGGCACCACCATGCCGTAGGCCCCCGTCTGCCTTGGCCCGGAGATGTTGAAGAGACGAGCCACGACCACAGACAATTTTTTCTCCCGATGATAGGCAAAACTAAAAAACTCGTCCACGGCCTTAGAGTAAGCATATCCCCACCGGCTTACAGAAGTAGCTCCAAGCACCACGTCGTCATCTTCCTGAAAAGGTATACTATTGCTCTTTCCGTAAACCTCGGAGGTGGAGGTAATCAGCACCCGACAGTGATGGATGTTGGCCAATTCCAACACCTGTTTGGTTCCCTCGATGTTGATTTGCAGGGACTTGAGCGGATTCTGGATGACGTACTGCACACCCACAGCCGCTGCCAGGTGGAAAACAATATCGCAGCCCTTAATTAATCCCTCCAGGGCGTCCCGGTTCATGATGGTGTCGACGACCCAATGAAACTTTTTATTTGGGATCAGGTGCTCGAAATTCTCCCGGGAGCCCGTTGACAGATCGTCGATGATGAAAACTTCCTCGCCATCGGTCAAAAGCCGCTCGGTCAGATGAGATCCGATGAAACCCGCTCCTCCAGTTATCAGAACTTTCAACCTTCCCCCCTTGATTGTTTTTCAATCCGTGAAACGATATTTGATCAGGGTCCAGATGGCCCTTATGCCATCGTGCCAGTTAATCTTCTTGCCCCCCTGCACCGT
>CBDUWG010000100.1:0-6902 GCA_965370845.1 uncultured bacterium | reverse complement strand
TTTGGATCCAGGGTTAATTTTGTTCAGGAGATCATGACGTGACCAGCAAGGATCGTATTGAAGAGCTTCTGGAAGACGTCAAGCGGGGAAAGATGACCGTTGCGGCGGCGCTGAAAGCGTTGAAAAAGTTGCCCTTCGAGGACCTGGATTTTGCGCACATCGATCACCACCGCACCCTGCGCAGGGGTTTTCCGGAGGTGGTGCTCTGTGAGGGGAAAAAGGCCCAGCACGTGGTGGCCATCCTCCAGAGGATCGCCGATGAGCAGGGGACTTTACTGGCCACCCGGGTTGACCAGCAGATGGCCGAGATCATCAAAGAGCAGATACCTGAAGTCCACTACCACGCGGTGGCCAGGATCATCTATCGCGTCGGAGAGAAATCAAAAAAGAGAGGCCCCTCTATCCTGGTGGTCTCGGCAGGCACCTCCGACATCCCCGTGGCCGAGGAGGCGGCGGTCACCGCCGAAGTTATGGGCCATCGGGTCGAGCGGCTGTTCGACGTGGGTGTGGCCGGGCTGCATCGCTTGCTGGGTCACTGGGATAAATTTCAGCGGGCCGGGGTGATCATCGTGGTGGCCGGCATGGAGGGAGCGCTGGCCAGCGTCGTCGGGGGACTGGTGGATAAGCCGGTTATCGCCGTGCCCACCTCGGTGGGGTATGGGGCCAGTTTTGGTGGCCTGGCCGCCCTGCTGGCCATGTTGAACAGCTGTGCCGCCGGGGTGACGGTGGTGAACATCGACAATGGATTCGGCGCCGGCTATGCTGCCAGTTTGATGGTCTCCACAAAGGCCTCTGCTGCCCGCAGGAGGAAGACCAGATGAGAATCGCCTACTTCGACTGTTTTGCCGGTATCAGCGGCGACATGATCCTGGGGGCTCTGATCGACGCTGGTCTCGAGGTAGATGCCCTGCGACAGGAGCTGGCCAAGCTGTCTCTGCCGGGCTGGGAAATTGAGGCTCGTCCTACCAAGAGAGGCGGGATGAGCGGCACAAGTGTGCAGGTTCAGGTGACCGGCCAACAAGAAGAGAGAGGCCTGCCGGAGATCCTGGAGATCCTCTCTGGGGGCCAACTGGATGAGCAGGTGATCGATCGGGCCAGGGCCGTGTTTTCCCGTCTGGCCGAGGTTGAGGCTAAGGTCCACGGCATCGAGCTTTCCCAGGTCCACTTTCATGAAGTGGGAGCAGTCGATGCCATCATCGATGTGGTTGGCTCTATAGCCGGGCTGAGGCTTCTGGGAGTGAAGCGCGTCTTTTCATCGCCGCTGCGTCTGGGCAGGGGTTTTCTGCAGTGCCGGCACGGCACGCTACCTGTTCCAGCGCCCGCCACGGTGGAGCTTTTAAAGGGCGTACCGTTGATGACCAGCGACGTGGAAGCGGAGCTGGTTACCCCCACAGGAGCCGCGCTGATCACCACTCTGGCCCAGTCCTTCCAGATCTCGCCTGCTATGCGTTTGGAGCGAGTAGGCTACGGAGCCGGCCAGCGTGAGCTAAAGGAGATGCCTAATCTGCTGCGGGTTTTCATCGGCCAGACTGAGGGGGATCTGGAGCACGATCAGGTGGTTGTTCTGGAGACGAATATCGACGACATGAACCCGGAGCTGTGGGGCCATGTCTTGGAGGTCCTGCGCACGGAGGGGGCTCTGGATGCCTATTTGAGCCCGGTTATAATGAAAAAGGAACGTCCGGCGGTGATCTTGACGGTTCTGGTGCCCGAGGAAAAGGTCGCTGCCATCTCGGATCTGGTCTATCGTCACACCACCACTCTGGGCATCCGGGTCCACCGCGTAACCAGGAGCAAGCTCCCCCGCCGGATCAGCCGGGTGAAAACGTGCTGGGGACCGATGAAGGTGAAGGTGGCCGTCTTCGATGGCAGCGAGAGGATCGCGCCGGAATTCGAGGACTGTCTCCGGGTGGCCAGGGAACAGGGGTTGCCCCTGTGGCAGGTGTATCAGGAGGTTAGGAAAGCCTGGGATAGTAGGGGAGAACTCGATGGTAGATCGCCGAACTCAGAGGAGTCACCAGGAGCTAGTGATGGAGTGTAAGCCCGAAAAACTGACCCAGGACATCGACCAGAAGAAGCTGAGTCCGGTAAATTTTTTCTATGGTCCTGAGGAACTGCAAAAGGAGGAGGCCGTCCAGAGTATCATCCGGAAATTGGTTCCATCCGGTTTGAGAGATTTCAACCTGGATATTCTCTATGGCGATGAGACGGATGCCGATCAGATCATTGACCGAGTCTCTTCGTTACCAATGATGGGGGAAAAACGGGTGGTGGTGGTCCGCAATATCAACGGGCTGCTCCTGCAGGATCGCAGAAGCCTCCTGAAATATTTGCAACCTCCATCCGCAAAAAAGAAGCTTTCAGAACATCTCCAGGAACGTTTCGGACACATTTGTTTCATCATGACGGCTCATGATGTGGACACCCGCAAGGGTTTCTACAGAGATCTGAAGAAGGTCGTCAATTGCGTGAACTTTCCTCTTTGCAAAGAGGAAGATATGCCCGGGTGGGTCCGTCAGCGAGCCCAAAAGTATGGCAAGTCCATGGATACAAAGACCAGCCAACTGCTGTTCGACAGCATCGGCAACAACACCATCGCCCTGGACAATGAGCTTCAAAAACTGGCCATCTACATAGGTGAGCGGACTGCCATCGATGCTCAGGCTGTAGAGGTGGTGGTAGGAGAGCTGCGGGTGCACACCGTTTTTGAGTTTTGCGATACCATCGCTTTGGCGAACGCGGGAAAAGCCACGGCTTTGTTGACCCGCCTGCTGGAAGCGGGTATCTCACCCTTTCAGCTCATGGGCACCCTGCGCTGGCGTTTCTCCCGTATGGCCCGAGAGAGGGGGGGGCGCCAGAGGGGAAACTGGTCTGGCCGGGTTGCCCCCGGAAGCGCGGGTTCAGGGAAAGGCAGCCGACAACCGGCCGATCTGAGCGAGAGGGATTTAGAGAGGATGTTCGCCGATCTGTATGAGACGGAGCTGAATCTGAAAATGGGCAGGCAAAAGCCTAAGACGGCCATGACGTTGTTGGTATACAAGCTGTGCCGGCTCCGGGGAAATGGAGGGTATGAGCAGCGCTGAGATAAAGGCCCTTCCTTCTGCGAAACCCGCAGCGGAGACGGTCCGCAAGATCAGGAAGGTCGCCCGCATTTTGGAAAGGGAGCACGGGCCGAAGATCTGGAGCAAGAGGAACGATCCCCTCTCCCAGTTGATCATGACCATCCTCTCCCAAAATACAGCCGACACCAACTCCCAGCGGGCCTTTGGGAGCTTGAAGGAACAGTTTCCCGATTGGTTGCAGGTACATCAAGCCCAGGTGCAGGATGTGGCCAAGGCCATACGGTGTGGAGGGCTGGCTCAGATAAAGGCCCGCTGGATCAAAGAGGTTCTGGCCAAGATCTGTTGGGAACATGCGGACTGTGACCTGTCCTTTCTACGGGACTGGCCCACGGAGCGGATCAAAGTTTTCCTGGTCCAGTTTGTCGGCGTGGGAGAGAAGACAATCGCCTGCGTGCTGCTCTTCGCCCTGAACAGGCCGGTGATGCCCGTGGATGCCCACGTATTGCGGGTCAGCAGGCGGTTGGGACTGATGCCCCCTCAGACCAGGACCAGCAAAGCCCACCAGCTGCTTCAGGCCGCCGTTCCCAAAGACCTGGTGTATCCATTTCACCTGAACCTCATCCAGCATGGACGGATGACCTGTAAGGCCAGAAATCCCGCCTGTGATCGGTGTTCCCTGAGCCGGGAGTGCCGGATCTATCCGGTTTTCCGACCCCAGAACCGTTAAGGGCGAGGTGCTTCGCCAGGGCCATTTCCCGGATGGTGAAAAGCTGACGTCTGAGGTCAAGCCCCCATGCTGGAGGCTCGACGATGTGGATTTTCCTGGCCCTGCTGTGCTCTCTGCTCAACGCTCTTCAGGGCGCCCATGGCAAGCGCATATTGGAGCGCATCGACCCCTACCTGGTCACCTGGGCTATGTTTTTCCATGCCCTACCACTCCTGCTGGTGGCCCTGTGGGTCGACGGATTTCCCCGGATCCAGCCCTCTTTCTGGCCGGCCCTGGCCATCAGCCTGGGCGTCAATCTGCTGGCCGTCACCCTTTATGTGCGGGCCATCAAGCTATCGCCGCTCTCGTTGAGCTTTCCCTTTTTAGCCTTCACCCCGCTTTTTCTGGTGCTAACCGGTTATGTGGCTCTGGGAGAGCTGCCCGACGCTCTGGGAGCCGTGGGCATTATGCTCATCGTGGCCGGTGCCTATGTGCTGAATCTGGACAAGTTCCGGGAAGGTCTGCTCGGTCCGGTGCGCAGTATCGTTCGGGAGCGGGGCAGCTTGCTGATGCTCGTCGTGGCTGCCCTGTGGAGTATCTCCGCTGCCGCCGACAAGGTGGCCCTGCTCAATTCCTCTCCCTTTTTTTTCCTGGTGGTCTTTCACCTTCTTTTTTCAGTGCTCTATCTTCCCGTGCTGCGGGTAAAGGCTCGTGGTTGTGGGCGACAGGTTCTGCGCGAGATACCGGCACTGCTGGTTTTCGGCTCCCTGGGAGCCATTATGATCCTTTTCCAGATGGTGGCCGTCAGGATAGCCCTGGTCAGCTATGTGATCGCCATCAAGAGAGCCGGGATGATCTTCAGCATTCTGCTGGGATATTTTTTCTTCGGGGAGCGCCATCTGAAGGTGCGCATGGCCGGGGCGGCGTTGATGGTGGCAGGGGTGTGCTGTATCGTTCTGTGACTTTATCCTTGACAGGTGGTTTTTTGGATGTATTTTTCACCATCGGGGTCAGGGATAAGTGCAGGATTTCGGAAACCTGATGGGGCTTCGGGGTGTGGGAACGAAGACCATCCGTGTGCTGAGTTTGATCTGCGAGCTGATTTGCGGGGTGAAGTCCAGTTTTCCGGGTCCGGCTCACCTCACCCTCGCCCACGGGAGAGAGGATGGTCACCCATTAACCGTGGACCGTCGCTGATATGATCAGAGCTATAGAATTACGCGATAGGCCCTGGAAAATGCCAGGTTTGGCAAGACACAGAGAGCGGAGATTGTTGCTCGATTAAACCGAATGAGGGGGAGGTGAGCAGTGGAGCGGATGTTTCAGCTGGCCCAGGCGACGGCAAAAATGGCCGGTCGGCTCATCATGGAGCACTTCGGCCCCCATCAGAGGGTGGATCACAAGGGAGAGATAGATCTGGTCACTGAGATCGATCGACGCTCGGAAAAAGCCATTGTAAAAGCCATCCGATCTGCCTATCCGGACCACCTTATCCTGACGGAGGAGGGACCGGGCCGGGGAGGGGATGGTCCTTTTCGCTGGATCGTGGATCCCCTGGATGGAACTACCAATTACGCCCATGGATTTCCCTATTTTTGCGTTTCCATTGCTCTGGAAAAAGAAGCAGAGATCGCCCTTGGCGCTATATATAATCCTGTATTGGACGAGATGTTCGCCGCTCGAAGGGGACACGGAGCTACTCTGAACGGAAAAAAGCTGACCGTTTCGCGGACCCGGCAGCTCACCGACAGCCTTCTGGCCACCGGTTTTCCCTACGATATTCGTCGAAGCCAGATCAACAATCTGGATCACTTCGGACGATTTGCCATGCGGGCTCAAGCCATCAGGCGAGCCGGCTCCGCGGCTCTTGACCTCTGTTATGTGGCTGCCGGGCGATTTGATGGTTTCTGGGAGATGAAGCTGGCTCCCTGGGATGTGGCCGTGGGAGGTTTGATGGTGGCTGAGGCCGGTGGTCTGGTGACCGACTTTTCCGGCGGCCCGTTTCGGATCGACGGCCGGCAGATTTTAGCCTCCAATGGAGAGATCCACGGCCAGATGAAGGAGGTGTTGGGTGGGAAGAATCGGCACCCCCATTAAAGGAGGTGAGCTAGATGATTGATAAGATCAAGTGGCTGGGGCACGCCACCTTTCAGATCAAGGACGACAAGGTCATCTATATCGACCCCTGGAAGCTGAAGGGCACCGAGGAGCAGGCCGACATCATCCTCATCACCCATGATCACTACGACCACTGTGAGCCTGAAGATGTGGCCAAGATACAGGGTGAGAAGACGGTGATCGTCACCACCGCCGATTGTGCCCAGAAGCTCTCCGGAGATGTCAGGATCATCACCCCGGGCCAGCGCATGACCGTGCAGGGGGTGGAGGTGGAGGCGGTGCCCGCCTATAACCTGAACAAGGATTTTCACCCGCAGGCTAATGGTTGGGTGGGGTTCATCATCACCCTAAGCGGGCAGAGGATTTACCATTCCGGCGACTCTGATCATACTCCGGAGATGGACCAGGTTCAGGCCGACATCGTTCTTCTTCCCGTCGGGGGAACCTATACCATGACGGCGGAGGAGGCGGCCCGGGCTGCCAACGATATCGGTCCCAGTTACGCCGTTCCCATGCATTATGGAACCATCGTCGGATCCGAGAAGGACGCCCGAAAATTTCAGGAGCTATGCCAGGTTCCCGTGAGAATTCTGTGAAGGAGGTGAGATCATGGAAGAGCAAGAGGTGGGAAGAGTGGTGGATTACTTCGCCAAGGTGGGAGTTGCCGGCATCAATTTGACCGGCCGACTGACTTCCGGCGATATCATTCATATTCACGGCCACACTACCGATTTTCAGCAAACGGTGGATTCCATGCAGATCGAGCACGAGATCGTACAGGAGGCCAAGCCGGGAGATTCGGTGGGCATCAGGACAAAAGACCGTTGCCGTGCTCATGACGTGGTCTACAAGGTGCTGGAGTAGCCTCTATCCTGTCTGCCTGGTCCTTTTAAAAGGTTCCTAATGGGGCAATGCCAGAATCCTGGAATATCGGTGTCGATTCTGGGAAAAACCGATCCTTGATCCTCGATCCTGGATCCTGGTGAAAGGCGAGAGGGACGGGGTATGATATCATT
>CBDUWG010000099.1:0-6926 GCA_965370845.1 uncultured bacterium | reverse complement strand
AGCCGAAAGCCGCTGCAGATTCTTCTCCAGCTGCCGTGTCACATTTTCCTCTCGCTCGATAGTCATAACTGTGACGCACACTCCCAGTTTGGCGAGAGCAGAGGAAATGTCATTGACCTCACGGGAAAGACAATGCCCGGGGTGAGCCCAGGTTACATCCTCCAGATATGTGATCAGCACATGCACGCGGCCGTCTCCAGTTAATCCAGTGAATTTCTCTCCTCTTCTGTGAACATATCTTACCAACTCTTATGCCAAAAAAGAGCAAAAAAAATCCCCAACTCAATTCTATTTAAGTTGGGGTTTCACAACTCCTTCCAGTCCAGGAGATATCAGCCATCGTCCTGTTACCGGAAGGGACACCCAGAAAGTCAGCTTTCTTCGTTCACACTGTTTCCCTGACTCTTCTCCAATCCTTTAATACATCTTCACATCACCTCCGACTTATGTACACAATAAGATTGGTACCTTTCTACCCAATGACCGCCCTCACTCCAGGACACCCCGAAAACTTTGTCGATGAACCGCACATGGTCCGTAATGCCGCAGAGCGCTTAGATGCATTGAGGTGCCATAGCCTTTATGGCGCGCAAATCCATACTGGGGATGCTCCTTATCCATACGAACCATGATCTCATCTCTGGTCACCTTGGCCACCACCGAGGCCGCCGCCACAGAGAGAGAACGGGCATCTCCACCCACCAGTGGACATTGAGATATGGCAACTCCCGGGATGGAAAAAGGTCCGTCAATAAGCAGTTTGTCCGGCTTAATCGATAAAGACGCCAGAGCCCGGCGCATCGATTCCCACGTTGCTTTAAGGATACCCACAGCATCTATGCGATTGGCGGATACAATACCCACACCAACAGCTTGGGCCTTTGCCCAAATATGCCGGGCATATTTCTCTCGCTTACCGGCGCTAAGCCGCTTCGAATCATCCAGCCCCAACCAGTTACACGGCCAGGGAAGGATCACAGCGGCGGAGACCACCGGTCCTGCCAAAGGCCCCCTTCCCACTTCATCCAAACCGGCAATAGCCCGCGCGCCGGCCTGGCGCAGGTCTTTCTCCACGGTGGTCAGCTCTTGCAGACGCGCCTTTGCTCTGAGACGTCTGTCACGCAATCTTCGAAGAGTATGCTCCAACTTCTGTGCGCCGCGACGAGGATCTCGCTGAAGACGTTCCAGGATCTGCTGATCGATCTCTCCACCACTACACAAGAGGTCCCGGATCTGGGAGAGAGTCATCTGAGCGATCTTCGTGGATCCTGACACAGAGCACACCTGCCTGAGAATCACTTTTTCTCTCGGATTCGGGCGCTCTTTCCCTTGAGCGCTCGCAAATAGTACAATTTGGAACGCCGCACTCTGCCCCGTCTAATTACGTGAATCTCGGAGATATTCGGAGAATGCAGGGGAAATATCCGCTCCACACCAATGCCACCGCTGATCTTGCGCACAGTGAAGGTCTCGTTCGTTCCTGAACCCTTGCGCCTGATGACCACACCCTGAAAAATCTGTGAGCGCTCCTTGTCGCCTTCCTTTACCAAAACGTGCATCTTCACGGTATCGCCAGGCGCGAAATCGGGTATTTTATCCTTCAACTGTTCCGATTCCAAATTACGAATCACATCCATAGCCAACCCCTGTCTGGTGTTCATGCCAGCAGCCCGCCAGCAAGTTTATTCTATCCCACGATCCTCTTTCTGAATCTGGGCGATAAGTCGTTTATCTTCCTTCTTCAAAGAAATAGTTTTCAGGAGGTCCGGTCGTCTTTGAAGGGTCTTTCTAAGAGCCTCCTTTTTTCGCCATATTCTGATCTGTTCGTGATCCCCTGATAGCAAAACCTCCGGCACGCTGAGATCCCGAAAAACCCTTGGTCTGGTAAATTGAGGTGCATCCAGGATTCCCTGGAAAAAGGAATCACTCCACGCCGACTCCTCATCACCCAGGACGCTGGGGATCAGACGAACCATTGAGTCAATGACCACCATAGCAGGAAGCTCCCCCCCGGTCAGAACGTAATCGCCAATAG
Organism: uncultured bacterium; assembly: GCA_965370845.1. GTDB lineage: Bacteria > SM23-81 > SM23-81 > SM23-81 > SM23-81 > DAOVRJ01. The sequence continues at coordinate 4,891 of CBDUWG010000099.1, read as the reverse complement.
AGATTTCCCTATCCGCTATGGTGCGAATCCTATCATCCAGTCCCTTATATCGCCCGCAGATAAAAAGTAGTCTCTTTCCCACCGCCAAGGACTTTGCTATCCGCTGTTCATAATGCTCTCCCTGGGGGGTGAGCAAAACAACCAAACCCGGAGAAGCCTGACTCTGAACGGCCTCCACGGCCCTGAATACGGGCTCTGGCTTAAGGATCATTCCCGGACCACCGCCAAAGGGACAATCATCTACGGTGCCATGCTTATCCTGGGCATATTGGCGGATGTCGTGGAGAAATATCTGGATCAGCCCTCGCTCCTGGGCCCTTTTGATGATACTCTCGTCCAAAAATCCATCAAACATCCCCGGGAAGATTGTCAAGACATCAATTCTCACCGAAGACCCTTCTTTCACTCCAACAGGCCCTCTGGGGGACGAATGATCATCCGCCCCTCAACAAGGTCTATTTCTTTGATGATCTTCTTCACGGCGGGTATGAGCATCTCATCCTGTCCATCCCCCACGCAATAGACATCGTGAGCGGGTGTGGGTAGAATCTTGCGAACCTTTCCCAACACCCTCCCATCCTCGGTAACCACAGCCAGACCAACAAGCTGAAAACCATAATACTGCCCGGCGGGAAGAGACGGAAGGCTTTCTCGAGGCACAGCCACCTCCCAACCCCGAAAGTGCTCGGCAACAACAGGCTCGTCAAACTCATGAAACTTCAAGATAACAAAACGACCGTGCTGGCGTACCTTCTCTACGGAAAAATCCTTCACCTGCTCAGCCTTCACCAACCACAAACGGTCGAAGTGGTCCAATAGCCCCTGCACATCGAAAAAGGGCACCATCCTCAACTCACCCCGAATACCGTGGAGTTTGGTAATCTTGCCGATGGCCATCAGATCATCATTCATCTGAAACCCTATTCGGTGGGAAAGGTGCAGCATCTATTCCAAAATTTCCAGAACCGCCCGTTTCCCCATTTTCGCTGCGGCGGCGTTCACCAAAGTCCGAATGGATCTGGCCGTCTGTCCTTTCTTGCCGATTACTTTTCCTAAATCTCCGGGCCCAACACGCAACTCATAAACGGTCGTCTTTTCACCCTTAACTTCGTTAACATGAACCGCATCCGGTTTATCGACAAGAGACTTCGCAATAAGCTCTATCAACTCTTTCATCGCTGGAGCCTCCTTTGCGCGCCGTCCGCCTCTGTGGCAAAAAACCTCTGAATTAATCACCTTCCTCTCAGTTAAGACTTATCATTGGTGGTTTTTTCCTCACCCGCTTTGGCAGATGAGCTTTTCTTCGCTGATGTCTTTTTCTCCTCAGCCTTTCCTTGGGTCTTGGACCCTTTCGCTCCGGCGACCGCTTTCTTCACATCCTTTTTGGCCTTGGACTTCTCTGGTTTCTCCGCGGACGCAGTCTGCTCCTTCACAACCTTCTCTTCTCCAACAACCATCTCCTTCTTCGCTGTCTTCTTTTCTTTAACTACCCTCTCCACCTTGGCTGCCTTTTCCTCCTTGACCATCTTTTCCTCTTCGACAACCTGAGGCTCAATGGGCATCTTCTCTTCCTTGGCCTCTATAGCCGGCACTTCTTTTGGCTTCTCTTCCACAACCTCTGGTGCCTGAGGCTCTTTCTTAACCTTAGCCTTTAGTTTGGGCATCTCCAGGTGGGAAACATCTTCTCCCCTCTTGAGCATCTCCCATTTTTTACTCAGACCTAACCTGGACAACAAGTTCTTCACCGGAGAGCTGGGTTGAGCACCGTTGCTCAACCACGCAAATAGTCTCTCTTCCTCAATCACGACGTCCAGCGGATCTCTCAAGGGATTGTAATGCCCAAGATTCTCAAGATACCGGCCTCCTCTTGGCTTTCTGGAATCGGCAACAACAATTCGGTAAAAAGGTTTCTTCTTGGCGCCCATTCTACGAAGTCGTATCCTCACCGACACGCTCTTCACCTCCTCTCATGAACAGTCCCTGCTTACCTGTAAACTCGACCTTTTCTTCGCTTGCTCCTCATGGAAAACAAATTTTTCTCCCAGCCCCTTTCCCCCATACCACTGACCATCTTCTGAATCATGACGAACTGTCGCAATAGCTGGTTCACCTCCTGTACGGTCCTCCCACTCCCACTGGCAATTCTCCGCTTCCTGCTGCCATCGATTATCTTAGGATTCTCCCGCTCCTGTGCAGTCATGGATTTGATCATTGCCTCAACTCGAATAAGAGCTTTCTCATCCACAACAATCCCGCTGGCCTCGAACCCCGGCACCAGATCCAGCAACCCCTCCAATGGTCCCATTTTCTTCAGCTGACGGAGCTGACTCAAGAAGTCATCCAGAGAAAATGTCTTCTGACGAAGTTTCTCCTCCAACTTCTGCTGCTCTGAAAGATCTATGGCCGCCTTGGCCTTCTCCACCAGGGTGACCACATCTCCCATACCCAGAATCCGGGAGGCCATCCGATCCGGATAAAAAGGCTCCAGGGCATCCAGTTTTTCGCCCAATCCCACATATTTTATGGGCTTTCCCGTCACCGCTCTTAGAGATAAGGCGGCACCGCCCCGGGCATCGCCATCCATCTTGGTCAACACGACCCCACTCAGGTCCAGGAGAGCATCGAATTCCTTAGCCAGATTGACGGCCTCCTGGCCGGTCATGGCATCGGCCACCAGCAGAATCTCATCGGGGGCCACTTTGCGGCGAATATCAACCAGCTCCTGCATCATCTCCTTATCTATGTGCCACCGGCCAGCTGTATCCAACAGCACAGCATCGATTCCCTCCCGGCGGGCCCGCTCCTTGGCTTTGGCACAGATCTCCACTGGCTTCTTTCCGGATGCCAAATATACCGGAACCTGGATCTGCTCGCCCAACAGGCTCAGTTGATCCCCGGCCGCCGGGCGATAGACATCGGCGGCTACCAGGAGGGGTTTCTTCCCTCTAGAACGGAGATGCAGGGCTAATTTCGCGGCTACCGTGGTCTTGCCACTCCCCTGTAAACCCACTAACATGATCACCGTCGACCCCGAGGAGTTCAGATCCAGGGTGCTGACCTCTCCCCCCAGAAGCTGAATCAACTCGTCGTGGACGATCTTTACCACCACCTGGGCCGGCCTAACACTCTTCAGAACTTCCTGTCCGATGGCCTTTTCTCTAACTCGCCAGATAAAATCCTTAGCCACTTGATAATTGACATCGGCCTCCAGCATGGCACGGCGCACGTCGCGTAGGGCTTCATCGACGACCTTCTCCGACAATTTGCCCCTACCACGCAGATCGCGCAGGGCCGCGTTGAGACGTCGCGTCAACTCCTCGAACATGGTTCTTCCTTCTCTGTTCCCCGAAGAAAGCGAACAGCCTGCTCGTAATCAGGACTGTTAAAAATGGCCGATCCTGCCACCAGAATACTGGCCCCGTTCTCTGTCACCGTTTTTGCCGTGGTGGGGTTAATCCCACCGTCCACCTCGATCTCCAGATCCTCCAGCCCCTGATGGTCTAAAGAATCGCGCAGTCTTTTTATCTTTTCTGCCACCGACCCGATGAACTTCTGGCCTCCCAAACCGGGGTTCACACTCATCAACAGAATTTGATCCAGCTCCCCGTAAAAAGGCTCCAAAACGGCCAAGGGCGTGCTCGGATTCACCGACAGGCCCACTCTGCACTCCAGCCTACGGATCAGCTTCAGTGTACTGTGCAGGGAAACCGGAGCCTCGTAATGGATGACGATCATGTCTGCTCCGCTGCTAACAAAGGCATCTGCGAACAGATCCGGCCGCCGGATCATCAGGTGCGCCTCCAGGGGAAGATCTGTCAACTGATCTACAGCCTTCACAACCAGGGGGCCAAAGCTGATGTTTGGCACGAAACTGCCATCCATCACGTCCAGATGGATCAGGTTCACCCCGGCCTTCTCCACGGCCTCGATCTCCTGCCGCAGGCACCTGAAATCTGCGGCCAGGAGTGAGGCCGCTATTTTTACTGCCTGCTTTCCTTTGGTCATTGAGCTATTCGGCACACTTGGGATCTGGCCGTCTCCCGAGCCCAGCCATCGGCGCCCAAAATTCCGGCCATATCAGGATGGGCGATGAGCCGGTGTCGGCTCATAGTTTCGCTAATCACCGTTGGAATATCAGTGAATCGAATCTCGCCATTCAAGAATGCTGGAACAGCCTCCTCGTTGGCGGCGTTCAACACCGCAGGCATTGTGCCCCCCAACTCAGCGGCATCATAGGCCAGTTGAAAACAGGGGAATTTATCCCGGTCGGGCCGCTGAAATGTCAAAGATCCCACCTTGGCCAGATCCAGGGCAACCTGAGCACTCTGTCCTCTCTGGGGGTATGTCAGGGCATATTGAATGGGCAAACGCATATCCGGCAAGCTCAACTGGGCCAGTATCGAGTTGTCGGAAAACTCCACCAACGAGTGAACAATGGACTGCTCGTGAATTAACACCTCAATCTGAGAGATGGGAATACCGAACAACCAATGGGCCTCGATGACCTCCAGACCTTTGTTCATCATGGTAGCGCTATCAATACTCACCTTTTGACCCATCTCCCAGGTGGGATGCGCCAAGGCCTGGCGGGGAGAGACAGAGGTCAATTCCCCTGGGCTTAATCTGAGAAAAGGGCCTCCGGAGGCAGTTAGTATAAGCCTCTTTACACCCTTCCGATCTTGATTCTGCAGACACTGGAAGATGGCGCTATGCTCGCTGTCGACGGGGATCAGCTCGCCCCCTGTCTTGGCTATCATACCCATCACCAGCTCTCCCCCCATCACCAGGCTCTCTTTGTTGGCCAGGGCCACTCTCTTGCCAGCCTGGATAGCGTGCATAGTGGGGGTCAGACCCGATGCGCCCACCAGTGCGTTCAGGACGATATCGGCCT
>CBDUWG010000098.1:0-6951 GCA_965370845.1 uncultured bacterium | reverse complement strand
TTATCTATAAATTCATGCTAAGTCAATTTAATATTTGATATTTACATTTTGCAATTTACAATGGTCTCATCGCCAGGAGGCGCTTTGCGCAAATATTTCCGCCGCGACCTGTCGGCACTCAGCCTGATCGTATCAAATCTGATCACCATCGCCATCGCCCTGGTCCAGAAGTGGGACCTGGCCGTGCTGATGTGGATCTACTGGGGCCAGAGCGTGATCATCGGCCTGGCCAATTTCGTCAGAATTCTGAACCTCAAACAGTTCTCCACCAAGGGCATGTACGTGAACGGCAAGTCGGTGAAGGCAAACACCAAGACAAAACGGCATACGGCCTTCTTCTTCCTATGTCATTACGGCTTTTTCCACCTGATGTATTTTCTGTTTTTAGGCAGCATGGCCGGGCTGACCCGCGAACATGTCGTTCCGGTGATATTATGCGTGGCCCTGTTTCTGGTGAATCACTCCTTTTCCCTCTTCTATAACCTGAAAAGAGACCTGGCCAGGAAGCCGAACATCGGGACGGTGATGTTCTTTCCATACGCCAGGATCATTCCCCTGCACCTGACCATCATCTTTGGATCCTTCCTGGTCAAAGGCATGGGCGGCATGATCCTGTTCCTGTCCCTGAAAACGCTGGCCGACCTGATCATGCACGGGGTGGAGCATGCCCGGGGAGCGGAGTTAAAGGAAAGCGCGTAGGTCACGAATGGCCATTGCCGAGCCCTGCACAGGACCCCGCCTACGGGGACAAGACCTTAGTAAAAAGCACATCCTAAAAGACAATGGAGAAAACCCAATGACACCACTCCCCTTTTACATAGTCGACGTCTTCGCCGAGAAGAAATACGCCGGCAACCAGTTAGGGGTCTTCACCGGGGCGGGAGAACTCTCTGACGCCCAGATGCAGCAGTTAGCCAAGGAGATGAACTACTCGGAGACGACCTTCATCCTGTCCGCAGAACCGCGGAACGGCGGATATGACGTGCGCATCTTCACCCCGGAAGAAGAGGTTCCTTTCGCCGGCCACCCAACTTTGGGCACGGCTTTCATCATCGGCCAACAGATCATCGGTCAGCCCGTTGAGCAGGTGATCCTGAACTTGAAGGTGGGCCAGATCCCGGTGACCTTCAGCTATGGCCGGGAAGGACCGGATCGTCTCATGATGAAGCAAAAGGCACCTAATTTTGGCAGATCTCTGGATGGCGGCTCAATGGCCCATGTTTTGAGCTTGCCAAAAGATGATTTGGATGATAGATTTCCGGTACAGGAAGTATCCACCGGGTTGCCCTTCATCATCGTCCCGCTGAAGACGATGCAGAGCTTGAAACGAGTCCGGGTGGATACGGACAAGTTCCTTAAGTTCGCGGAGCACCTGGAGTCCAGGGCCGTGCTGGCCTTTTGTCCGCAGACGCACCATGAGCAAAACGACCTGTGCGCCCGCGTGTTTGCCGGCTATTACGGCGTGCCGGAAGACCCGGCCACCGGAAGCGCCAACGGCTGTCTGGCCGGATATCTGGTGAAGAACCGTTGGTTCGGGGAGAGCCGGATAGACATTCGCGTGGAGCAGGGCTATGAAATTGGCCGGCCCTCGCTGCTCTTCCTGAAGGCGGAGGAAAAACGAGAGACGATCGACGTGTATGTGGGCGGCAAGGTGATCGAGGTGGCCCGGGGTGAATTCGTTTAGAATAGCGTGCTTGCCGAAATTGTGAGCAGAGAGATTAGGCTGTGTTGCGCTGCGCGCAGCCAACCGACAAGATGTTGATCGAAAGGCATTCCCATTGCAGTCGATCTGTCTCCAGGACAAAAACAAGATAGAAAAAATCCTTCGCCGTGACGTCTTCCTCCACGTGTACGAAATTGGAGACCTGGACGATCTCTTCTGGCCGCACACAAGATACTACACCCTGCCGCGAGAGAGCGACCAACCGGTTCTTCTGCTTTACACCGGCCTGGCCTTGCCGACCATCCTGGCCCTGGTCCGCGCACCCGTCGATCCCATGAAAGAGCTCATCCGCTCAATGATTCATCTGTTTCCCAAAAAGCTCTACGTCCACCTTAGCGATGGGCTGCTCAACCTGTTCGAGGATAGCTACCGGATCGAATCCCACGGCATCCATTACAAAATGGGACTGGTGGATCATTCCAAATTAGCGATCGTCGATACGTCTGAAGTAACACCTTTATCGGAAACAGACCTGCCACAGTTGGAGCGCCTATACCGGGACAGCTATGCGGACCATTGGTTTGAGCCGCGCATGTTGGCGACAGGCTACTATTTCGGCGTGCGGCGCGACTCAACTCTGGTCAGCGCCGGCGGGGTTCATGTATATTCGGAAAGATACAAAGTGGCCGCCCTGGGAAATGTGGCCACACACCCTCACCTCAGAGGACATGGGTTGGCCACGGCCATCTGTGCCAAACTCTGCCGGTCGTTGTCACGAACCGTCGACCACATCGGGCTGAACGTAAAGGCCGACAACACCGCAGCCATCCGCTGCTACCAGAAATTAGGCTTCGAGCGTGTGGCCTCTTATGATGAGTGTTTGCTGGAGTGGAAGGCGGATCCTTGATTATAGTTTTGAAAGTTGGGAAAAAGCAGATGCTGGATTCTGGATACTGGATTCTGGATAAAGACAAATACAATGCAACAAACCGAGATTCGAGATTCGTTAAGAAGAAGAACCGATCCTCGATCCTGGATCCTGGTGAAAGGCGAGAGAAACGGGGTTCGGGGAACTGCCTACTGCTGACTGCCGACTGCCTACTATTCTCTCACTGCCATTGCCAATTGCCATTGCCACTGGGGTGGGGTTGGGTTGGGAGGGGGAAGTGTCCCCCTCCTGAAACATAGAATATATGACAAGGAGATCTGCGGATGGAAAATCCCTCTTGGGAACAATATCGCCAATTTCTCAAAGAAAACGTGCGCCTGACCATCGATTTTTCGCAGACGGATCAAAGCAAGGGACTGCCTTCGCCGCCCATCGAAAAACCCTTCCCCCCGGACGGCAAACGGATCGATCTGGTCGCCAAGCACGAGTGGAAACAGATCGCCGGCGTCGATCTCACATCCGCCATCAACAACCGCATAAGTCACCGACAATTTCGGTCCCAACCGCTGACGCTGGAGGAACTTTCCTTTCTGCTCTGGGCCACGCAGGGCATACGGCAGAGAGTAAACGAAACAACGGCCCGCCGGACGGTACCCTCGGCGGGCTGCCGCCATGCCCTGGAGACATACCTGTGCGTCCTGAATGTGGCAGGACTGGATCCGGGAATCTACCGCTATCTGCCCCTGGAACACCAGCTTCTTTTTGAATTCAGCGAACAGGAGCTGTCGGATAAAATCGTGACGGCAGCCCTGGGACAAATTTTCACGGGCAAAGCCGCCCTTGTTTTTATCTGGACGGCCGTACCGTATCGCATGGAATGGCGGTATGACCTCGCCGCCCACAAGGCAATCTTGCTGGACGCCGGACATGTGTGCCAGAACCTCTATTTAGCCTGTGCCGCCATCGGCGCGGGCACCTGTGCCATCGCCGCCTATCATCAGGAGATCACGGATCAACTGTTGAGAATCGACGGCCGGGATGAATTCACCATCTACATGGCGCCGGTGGGAAAGATCTAGGAAGGAGATCAATTTCCAATGAAAGCGATGGTATTGAACCGGCTCTGCAAAATCGAGGAGAACAGCACCCCGCTACAGCTGCAAAACCTGCCCGATCCTGTTCCGGGAGAGAGGGAAATTCTGGTCAGAGTCCTCACCTGCGGGGTCTGTCACACCGAGCTGGACGAGATCGAGGGCAGAACGCCTCCGCCTGTATTGCCCGTTGTGCTGGGCCATCAAATCGTGGGCAGGGTGGAAAGAAACGGCAAGTGGGCAAGCAAATTCAAGACCGGAGATCGGGTGGGCATCGGCTGGATCTATTCAGCCTGTGGAAAGTGCAAGTTCTGTCTGGCCGGCGATGAGAATCTTTGTGCTGATTTCATGGCCACGGGCCAGGACGCCAACGGCGGGTATGCAGAGTATATGACCATCTCAGAGGACTTCGCCTATCCCATTCCGCAAGCCTTCTCCGATACGCAAGCGGCTCCGCTCTTGTGCGCCGGCGCCATCGGTTACCGGTCTCTCAGATTGACCGGTCTCAAAGATGGGCAGAATCTGGGACTCACTGGTTTTGGAGCCTCGGCTCACCTCATATTGATGATGGTCAGATATCAACATGCGCACTCGCAGGTCTTCGTGTTCGCCAGAAGCGAAAAGGAAAGAGTATTCGCAAAGGAACTTGGAGCCGTCTGGGCCGGCGATACGGAAGCGGAATCGCCCCAGAAACTTGATTGTATCATCGACACCACACCTGTGTGGAAACCGGTGGTTGAAGCTTTGAAGAATTTGAAGCCCGGGGGAAGACTGGTCATCAATGCCATTCGCAAGGAAGAGATAGACAAGGACTACCTGCTGAAATTGGATTATCCCATCCATCTGTGGATGGAGAAGGAGATAAAAAGCGTGGCCAACGTGGCCAGAACCGATGTCAGCGAATTCCTGCAGCTGGCAGCTCAAATACCCATCAAGCCTGAAGTTCAGGAGTTCACCCTGCAAGAGGCCAACAAAGCCCTGGTCGAGCTAAAGATGAGAAAGATCCGCGGAGCGAAGGTCTTGAGAGTTGGCTGAACGATCCAATCGTCCCGCTGATCTCTTTGAAGACGACGAAACATCATCATAACATAACGGTCAGTTAATTTTCATCGATGCCGGCCAACTGTCCCCTCTCCAGGGAGGATCGCCCGATGAACGCCGAATATAACAAACGAGCTTGCTGCCGGATAGTTATTCCGGCCATCCTGTTAGGCCTCCTGTGCACCTGTTCCTCCCAAGTTGGCCTGAGACCCTCGGATATTAACAGTTTGCAAGATTCCATAATCGTGGGACGAATCAGGTTCCTGCCCCCGACCAGCTGTACCAGCTCATTCCAGCTGCCCACCTTCGAGCTGCGAAACGTGGGTGAGCGCAAATCTACCTCTTTCAGCCCCGCGGGGTGGATAAAACCCCAGGCGGGCCAGAGCATCGACATTCCCATATACCGAAAAGCCACCCCCGGGACCTACGATCTGCGCATCGAAGTGCAGAAGGGGCTTTATGACTCCGTCTGGCTCGACGAGAACCTTCTCGCGTTGCTTCGGTTTGAGGTGCCAAAAGGACTATTGGTGTACTTTGGCACAATTGAAGTGCAGCTCGGATGCGAGGGATCTAAAAAACAGGACCTCGCTCAATATATCCGGCACACCATACAGGACGAATCCGCGCTGGAGATGAGCTTATTCAAGGATGAGTTTCCCCAAATTCACCAGATGTACGAGAACAAGATACTTATCCAGGTATCAAAAACACCCTGGAAAGAGTTGTGACCTGGGCTATGCCTGTGAAGAGAAGAACCGAGACTTGAGAATCGTTAAAAGAAAAAACCGATCCTGGATGCTGGTAAAAGAAAAAGACAAAGAAGATTGCATAAATGTCATATCGGAGCTACAGAGACTTAAAAATCTATCAAGTTTCTCACCTATGCTCTAGCTTCATGTGATGAAACAAGAGATCACCTGGACACTCTTTACGACATAAAATCTCTGAAAGACAAGAAGCTCTACGAATATTTCGGCAGTAACTACGACATCTTGGGTAGAAAAATCAGAACGTTTATGAAATCGGTGGAATCAGGTCATAAACCTGTTAAGAAAATGTAGTTTTAAAACGAGGATCCAGGATCAAGGATCGAGGATCGGGGAACGAGTATCCAGCATCCAGAATCCAGCATCGACTTTCAGTAAGGAGCATTTCCATGAAACAGCACACTTCCCTGGCGATCACCTGCGCTCTGATAGCGATCGCACTGATTTCATGCGCCTCGACGGATAAAACACAGTCGCAATCCGAAAAGGCCGTGCCGGAAGATACATCTCCGGCTGAGGATAAGTTCATCACCCGCATGGCGGGCATAGATAGCATTGAGATCCACATGCTGGAGTCCATGCCCGTGCAGGTCAAGGTGATCGTCGGAGGTTACCTGTCCGACGGGTGTACCAGGATCGACCGCATCACCCAGGAGCGGGAGGGCAACGACTTTCTCATCGCCATCTCTACGAAGCGTCCCGCCGGCGTTAACTGCCCCCAGGTGATCGTGCCTTTCCAGGAGACCATCCTGCTGGATGTGATGGGCCTTTTGGCCGGCACTTACACCGTGACCATCAACCGTGTCAGCGATACCTTCACGCTTCAAGCGGACAACGTTGTGCCGGAATGATCCTGGTTATCTTGCTTGACGCCGGAACTGAGCGCGGTGGGAAATGGCTACAGCTAATTCTCTACCAATGGCTTTTCTCGATAAGTTAGCAGCCCGTGGGTTACCTCCTTTCGATGTCCCGGAATTCCTGAGATCTCAGGGTTTAAACGTAGTCGGAACGGCCATGGGCGGCAGTCCTCCGATCACAGCCTTCGCCTGGATTGACGTGACAAATCGATAGGCGTGGCAAGGACACTCGAGGAACAAGGAGTTATAACATGAACGGAATGACTCGTCTTCTGGCAAACCTTGCCTTCTCTGGCATCTCCGCTGTATATTACATCCTGATCGCATTCACGATCCTGACAGGAACGTCGGTCTGTAGCGCGGAGTCCGAGACGATGCCAAAACTCTGGCCTGGCTATGCTATTTTGGGAAATGGCAATATCTGTGCGGTATATTCCGACTATGCCGGCAGCTCCTCGAAATCCACGCTGCGGGGCATCCAGCATTTCTATTACCGGGACTATACGGCCGATTACATCGCCTCCACCAGCTTCCAGGTGCTCGACGAGGCCAATAGCATCTGTCAAAAGGACGCCGCACACCCCAACTCAGTGGGCATGGAGAATTTTTACACCACCTTCACCAAATCGCTTCTGGCCGGTGG
>CBDUWG010000097.1:0-6986 GCA_965370845.1 uncultured bacterium | reverse complement strand
TCTCTGTTGGTTGCGTTTTGTCCAGAAAACGGCCACAGGTGGTCAGTTCCAGCTCCGGGTCCTGAGCCATGCTGGTCAGGACCTGGTTGAGCCACTGGGGTCCCTCGAACCACCAGTGTCCGAACAACTCTGCGTCAAAAGGGGCGCAGAGAATTCCCTTTTTGCCCGTCTGATCGTAGTACTCCCTAAGGATCTTCTTGACCAAACCCACGAAGTGCTTGGCATTTTCGGGGATGCGTCCGGCAGCCCTATCCGGCTCGTACTCTTTTTTCTCAGCCAGATCGCTCTTAGAGCTGGTTACCCGCCAGTAGCGATGTCCCCCGGGGAAGTGCTTTTTATGAAAATCCAGGTACCAGCCGTCCCCGGGATATCCATGCTCACCGCTCCACACCTGCACACCGGTATGCGGGTCCCGGACGAAGGCAGCCACCGGTTTTTTCCCCTCCATAGGGTTGCCCACCAGGTAGGCCTGCCGGGGGGTTTTTTCCTTATCCTCGGGCCGTTCTTGATACTGGCTTTCGAATTGTCTCCACAGGCGGCGCAGGGCCTCGAAGCGTTCGATATACACGCCGATGGCTTTCCCTCCCTTGAGCAGGGCTGAGTCGATGAGGAAGTACTCCAGATCATTCTCTGCCAGGATTTGCTCCACACCCAGTCTCTGAGCGAGTTTGGGAAGGGCTGGAGTTTCCACCGGGGGGGACCAGGCGTAGGCAGGGCGATAGGCGCATTCCGGGAGCCAGATGCCTCGGGGCTGACGTCCGAAATGGTGACGATAGCTCTGTGTGCCCACCCGCACCTGGGCGCGAACGTTATCGTCCAGTCCCAGAAGGGGCAGGTATCCGTGGGTGGCCGCACAGGTGATGATCTCCAGATACCCTTCGTCCTGCAGCCGCCGGAAGGCTCCGATGATCTCTCGGTTATAGCGCTTTTCGAACCTCTCCTTGATATACCGATAATGGTCTCGCCACCACAGGGCCAGTTTGGAAAGATGCTCTCGATTCCACTGGTCAAAGGTCTTGTAGTCCTCCTCGGCGGCGGCGATCTTTTGGGTCAGGTAGTTCCCGAACTCCGCCTTAAAATCCTCGTCAGCCAGCTGCTCGCACAGCACCGGTGTCAGGCCCAGGGTTATCCGGGGAGAGTGGCCGGCATTAATCAACTCGTTAAGAGCATCCAGCAGAGGGATGTAAGTCTCGGCTGCAGCCTCGTTAAGCCAGTCCATACCATGAGGCCAGCGGCCATGGGCCAGGACGTAGGGCAGATGGGCGTGGAGCACAAAGGTGAAACTACCGATAGTCTCTGAGCTCATGGTGGGGTCCCTTCAATATCGAGGTGAAGGATCATACAGGGAAATTCGTTAAAGAAACAAAAGGGCTGATGGCGATCATCAACCCTGATCATCTCCGTTGCCGAGCGTGTTTTCTCCGTTGTTCGTCAGAGGCTGAAGCGATGGTCCATGCTCATAAAGGTGGCGATTTCCTCCTCGGCCAACGGAACAATATCCTCACCGGGAGGGGGAAGAAGGTTGTCCGGCCCGGTTTCTATCCCTTCTTTAGCCGAGGAGGTGAGGGCTGACTCCAAAAGGAGACCCTTCTCTTCCTTGACCTCCAGTAAGCGAAATCTGAACAAATCGATGCTCATTCCAGGCGAGCCCTGAACAGCTTCCTGGAGGGTGGTGGAGAAATCCGGGGCCACGAGGATGAGCTTGGGATAGAGGGTCAGATCCGCATCCAGCTCGGTCACAAAATCAGTTCGCTGGGAGCAGTTGCGGCAGAGCCAGGCGACGTGAGCAAGTCCCTCCACGAGCAGCTGATCTTCCGGCTGAGTGGCCACATCGATGACCACCAGACGACCGCGGGTATCCACGGCCAATAGGTTCATGGGGCCCCGCTTGCCGTCTTTCCCTCCCTGATCCACAACCTTCAGGCCCTCCTCCAGAACTGCACAGTGCTCGGCCACCAGCTTGACCAGCTTTTCACTATTTTCCACGGGTAAATGGTTGAAGATTACGGTCATCGCTTTCCATCCACGGCCTGGTTCATCCCGGCGAAGAAAGAACTGTTTCCCTTGCCGGCCTCGGTTTTTCCCAGAGCACAGATGCTCTCGGCGATGAGGCCGAGACATCTTGCCGCTTTGCTTCTGTTGTACGAGAGGACTAGAGGTTTTCGCTGGGAAATGGACCTGTTGATATTCAGGTCAGCATACAAGAAACCCAGATTAGTAATCTTGGCGCCTAAAAACTCGCTCACGGCATGGGTCATTTTCCGGACAATGGTCTCCGCCTCGGCCACCATCCTGATGTTATAAGCTACCATTCCCACCGGAGCCGCGGGCCTTCTGGCCAAAATTCCTTTGATGACGGTATAGGCGTCGATCATGCCCAGAGGATCCGAGGGAACCAGAACGACGATCTGGTGGGCCAGTTGGAGAATTAACCGCGAGTTAGGGTTTGCGTTCGCAGGTGTGTCCACCAGCATCAGCTGGGCATCAGCCTCGAAGGCCATCAGGCCGGCCAGGAGTCGATGGCGAACCGACTCCGAAAGATCCGCCAACCGGGACAAATCGATATCCAGAGATAGAAGCTTCACCCCCAGAGGTCCCTGAAGGATCACCCGAAGATCTTGGCCATTCTCCTCGGCTTCTGCCAGGCATGCTACCGAAGCGGCCGGTCTCAGTCCCCAGAGGAAGGGCTGGTCTGGAAAGCTCAGGTCAGTATCTAAAACCCTCACCCGGCGGCCGCGCCGAGCCAGCTCAACGGCCAGGTTGCTGACCAGGAAGGATTTCTCCAGGCTGCGATGGTCGCCGGTGATGGCCACCACTCGGGGAAAATGCCTGTCTAAGGTCTTTTGAGTGAGGGGGGTAGGCTCCGCTTGCTGCTCAGAAGAAGGTTTTTGTTTCTCTTCAGCAGAAAGGAACAGGTGGGAGATGTCCTCGAGCCCCTTGCCCAATCTCTTGTCTTTTTTCACCTCACTGCGTCTCTTTCTGCTTGCCGTACTCGATGACGGAGTTCATGCCCCCAAAGGAACTCTTTACCTTGTTAGAGTTGTTAGGGTCATCTTTCCACTGGCCATCCACAACGAAACGGTACTGATAAGTACCTGGTTTCAGGTGCAGTACCTTGGACCAGCCGCCCTGTCCATCGGTGTCCAGGATGGCGCTTTTACTGAGCTTCCAGTTATTGAAATCTCCGACAATCTGTACGGTCTTGGCTTTCGGGGCGTGGATATGGAACCTGACGCCGTCTTTGACCATCTGCGACTCTGGAGACGCGACCGCAGCGGTTTGGGATCCGATCCGGTAGACTCGAGCCTTCGCCAGGGAAGACACCTCTTTGGCCAGGGCGGTGTAATCCCGGTAGCCGCTGCTGTGTCGATCGTACTGGCAGATGGGTTGGCCGAAGCCGGTGGCCTCCTTAAGCCGGACATTGATGTTGACAATGGTCTTGAACAGTTGTTTGCCGAAGTGCTTGCCCAGTTCCTCTAATACCTCTTTGGCAATTCTGGTGCGCCGGTCATAGATGGTGGTCAGGGCCTGCACGTATTTTTTCTGGCCGAACCGATCTTCCATCAGCTTGATGGTCTCGCTGAGCTTGCCCAGGCCGTGCAGGGCGAAGAAACTGGTCTCCAGGGGAACGATCACTTCACGGCAGGCTCTGAGAGCGTTGAAGGTAAGCAGGCCCAGGCTGGGTGGGCAGTCGACGATGATGTAATGGTACTTCCCGGGCATTTCCGCCAGGGCATTCAGGAGGCGGTCCTCCCGGCCTGGCTGTCCGGCCAGCTCTTGCTCCACCGCGCTGAGGATGATTCCCGAGGGAGCCAGGTGGAGATATTTGTTTACCTCGATGATGACGTCCTTCATCGCCACATCCCAATGGGTCTCGGAGAGGACGTGATACATGTTCTTCTCTGTTTCCTCGGGCTTAACGTTGAGGCCCAGGGAGGCGTGGCCCTGGGGATCCAGATCCACAAGCAGCACCTTTTTCTTGCGTTCCGCTAGGCAGGCGGACAGATTGATGGCCGTGACTGTTTTGCCGCATCCTCCCTTGTGATTGACGATGGAGATCGTTCTCATTAATCCTCCTGGACGAGAAAGTGACACGCCTGGCTATGGCAGATCCTCTGCGGGTCGCCCGGTTTGAAAGCCAATTTCCTGGCCTTCATGCCCCATGATCTTGATCTTGCCAAATCGTTCCTCGAACTTCTTGATGTTCTGCTCCAGGGCGTTGTGGAGCATCTTGATGTTCTGAGGGGTCATGACGATGCGCGCGTAGACTTTCGTTTTCTTAACTCCCGGCATCGCACGGGCGAAGTCGATGAAAAACTCCGAGGGAGAATGGGTGATCAGGGCCAGGTTGGAGTAAATTCCCTCGGATTCTTTTTCACCCAGCTCCAGGGAGATCTGACGGGAAGGTTTTTCAGGCATAGTGTTTCTCCAAGTGTAAGATGACCCATTATGTTGTGTCTGATGCTCGTAAATTAAGGCTATTTTGTGGAAAAGTCAAGAGATTTAAGTCGGTCATGGAAGATTTTAAAAGGTTCTCCCGGCTTTATGGATGCAGCAATGGGTGCTTTCTGAAATGGGGTCAGAGACAGGGGGTTTGGTGGTATTTATCTGCTCGCGAACCTGGATATTTGTCTTGACACAAGTGAATAATCTTTGTATATTTTTTTACCTTCGGGGCGAGGTGGAATTCCTCGGCCGGCGGTAAAAGCCCGCGAGTTTAAACACGCACCAAGAGCGTGTTGGCAGAGCCGGTGGAATTCCGGCGCCGACGGTAATAGTCCGGATGGGAGAAGGCATACCAGAAGGGCGGAGTATGTTTTTCATAAAGGGCCCCGAAGGATGTTCCTTCGGGGTATTTTCGTAGTGTCAACCAGAGACGACGAAAAATATATGTGCCAGGTCCTTCGATTGGCCCGCAGGGGTAAGGGGAGAACTTCGCCGAACCCCATGGTAGGGGCGGTGGTAGTCAGGGATGGCCAGATCGTAGGCCAGGGCTTTCATCGGCGGCCCGGGGAGGCCCACGCGGAGGTGATCGCCCTGCGCCAGGCCGGTGAGCAGGCGCGGGGCGCTACGCTGTATGTCAACCTGGAACCCTGTTGTGTTCATGGGCGGACCCCGCCGTGCACCGAGGAGATCGTCCGGCGTGGACTGGCTAAAGTGATCTGCGCTCACCTGGACCCCAACCCCAGGGTCTCCGGGCGCGGCTTGGCCTATCTTCGGGCCCAGGGGATCACCGTGGAAACGGGGCTTCTGCAGACAAAAGCCAGAGAGCTGAATGAGGTTTACATCAAGCACATGGCCACGGGTCAGCCCTTTGTCTTCTTAAAAATCGCCCAGACACTGGACGGGAAGATCGCCACCAGAAATGGGGACTCCCGATGGGTGAGTTCTCCCCAATCCCGCCGGTTTACCCACCGACTGAGAGCTCAAGTGGATGCTGTTCTGGTGGGCGTAGGCACCATACTCAAGGACGATCCTCTGCTGACCGTTCGGCACGTAAGGGGATCAGATCCGGTCAAAATCATTCTGGACAGCCGATTGCGGACGCCTCTGCGGGCGAAGGCTCTGGCGGGAGGTCGGGTGATTATCGCCACCTGCCAGGGGGTCAATTCACATCGAGTGAAGCAGTATAGGGATCGTCAGATCAGGGTGTGGCAGTTGCCTGCCGATGCTAACGGAATGGTGGATTTGAAGCGACTTCTCCGGCGGGTGGGCAGAGAAGAGCTCACCAGTGTGCTCATCGAGGGAGGACAGAGGGTGTTCACATCCGCCTTGAAGGCTGAAGTGGTGGACAAGCTCCTCGTTTTTATAGCCCCCAGCCTGCTGGGAGATGGAACAGGATGCATCGGGGATTTGGGAGTTCACCGGATGGCCGACACCCTGCCGGTTAAACAGATGAAATTCCGGCGCGTGGGGCCGGACCTGCTGGTCACCGGCCGATTGTGAGGAGCCTATGTTCACCGGTATTGTGCAAGAGCGGGGAGAGATCCTAAAGGTGGAGCGAATTCCCGGCGGGCTGCGGCTGAAAGTCCGGTCCCCCAAAAACCTTCAGGTAATGCGGAGGGGAGATAGCATTGCTGTGAACGGCGTGTGTCAAACGGTGGTGGCCGTGGATTCGGATTCATTCTCTACTGAGGCCATGGAGCAGACCCTGAGGCAGACCACTGTGACCAAGTGGAAAGTGGGCGACTTGGTGAATCTGGAGAGCCCCTTAGGTCCTGATGACCTGCTGGGAGGACATCTGGTCACCGGCCACATAGATGGGGTGGGGTTGATAGAAGCTAAGGTGCGACGAGCCGGAGATGTGCTTTTTCGCATTAAAGCGCCCCGGGAGCTTATCGCCCAGGTTTTCGAGAGAGGCTCCATTGCCGTGGATGGTATCAGCCTGACGGTGGTGACGGTTCAAGAAGATCAGTTCAGCGTAGCCTTGATTCCGCACACACTGAAGGAGACCACTCTGCAGTTGAAAGAGGTGAGGGATAGGGTGAATCTGGAGACAGACATGATCGTTAAAGCCGTGCAGCGGCTCTTGGGTCCATATCTGATGGACCGGGGACTGACCAGGGAGCGTTTGAAGGAACTTGGTTTTTAATGTGAGGGAAGAGAGGTTTTGAGAATGTCTGCAGATGCGGTATCTCCGTTTGATTCCATCGAAGAAGCAATGGATGAAATTCGCCAGGGCAAGATGGTTATCGTGGTGGATGATGAGAATCGTGAAAACGAGGGTGATTTCATCATGGCCGCGGAGAAGGTCACTGCCCAGGCGATCAATTTTATGGCCAAACATGGCCGTGGTCTCATCTGCATGCCCATGACGGGCAAGCGGCTTGATGAACTCGGTCTGTCTCTCATGGTTGTCGAAAACACCGCCAAGATGGGCACTCCTTTTACCATCTCCGTTGATGCTGTTCGCGATACCACCACGGGGATTTCAGCCCATGACCGGGCTGTAACGGTCAGGGCTCTTATCGATCCGGCTTCGCGGG